>JAICIW010000293.1 GCA_025928735.1 Rhodanobacteraceae bacterium
CCGCGCCAACGCGCCGCGCGCCGAAGCGCTGGTCGCGCAAGCCAACCGCGTGGTCCGTGCGGCAATGATGCTGGAAGCGGCGCGCGGCGATACCGGCGATGCACCCGCCCCGCCGGTGGACGCATTCGCAGGCGCCTGCGAGGCCACCATGCGCGAAGCCGCGGAGGCACTGCGCGAGGCGCGCGTCCCGCAAGGAGAATTCCGTTTGCGTTCCGGACAACGCGCGCTGGTGGCAGCGCTGGCCGAAGATACCAACGCCTTCGCGGTGACGCTGCGCGACGCCAGCGACCGCATCGTGGATGCCATCGACAGCTTGCTGCACGTGTTGGGACCACCCGCAGAAAAACGGTAGGAGCGCGCCATGTGCGCGACATGAGCTGCGCCCGTGCAGAACGTCGGCGCGGGCGCGGCCCGCTCCCACAAGCCATAGCAGGAGCGCGTCATGCGCGCGATGGGATCATTTCATCGCCACCGCATCGGTGGTGGTGGGCAAGCCGACCTTCTTGCAGAACGCCGCGAAGCGCGGATCGTTGCGGTAGCGCAGGATCAACGGATCGAACAGCAGCGTGCTGACGCCAGGATCATGAAACTCCGCGGCGCGATCCAGCCATTTGAACATCGCGTCCGGGTTCTTGCGTATCGCATAGGCTTCCGCGATCTGGTACGGCCCGGTGTCGGAATATTTGGTGGCCAGTGCCTTCAGTGCGGCGTCGGCCCCCGCGCGATCGGGGCCGACCTGCAGCGCCAGCGCCACTGCGATGTCACGCCAAGGGCCGGGCGGCTCCTGTTGTGCGGCGGCCAGTGCCGCCTTGGCGTCATTGCGCAGGATCGCCAGGATCGCCAACCACTGATGGTAGGCCGCGCCACGTGGTTGCAATGCGATCGCGGTATGCATCGCCTGTTGTGCGCCCGCCATGCGACCGTCGCAGGCAAGATATTGCGACAGCGCGTAATACCAACCATCGTTGCGGGGATCGGTCCGCAACGCCTGTTGCACGAGATCGACCGCGTTTGCGCATTGGCCAAGGGTGGCCAGCACCGAGCCATACAGATACTTCGCATCGCCATCGTTGGGCGCCAATTGCAAGGCGCGTTGAATTTCGGTCTGCGCTTCGCGCCAATTGGATTCGAAATAGGCCAGATAGCTGCCGGAGCTGTGTACGGCCGCCAGGTTGGGCGCAAGCTGCAGCGCCCTGTCGACCGCGCGGCGCGCCTGCATGAATGTCTGTTTTTGCGCCTCGCCACCTTGGTACGTTCCACCCAAGCGCGTCCATGCCCGCGACAGTCCCGCCCAAGCTGCTGCGTAATGCGGGTCTATCGCGACTGCGTGCCGATACTCGTCGATGGCTTGGCGCACGCCGGGCTCGTCCGCGCGGGCGTAATCTGCGACGCCGCGCTGATACGCCATGTAAGCATCCAGATTGCCGCTGGGCGGCCGGTCGCTCTGCACCACCACGCCGGGTGCGGTCAACAGTTTCGCCTTCAACGCATCGGCTACGGCTTGCGTGATGGCGTCCTGCAGGGCGAACAGATCCTTGTACGGTTTGTCGTAGCGCTGCGACCACAGGACGCTGCCGTCGGATGCGTTTACCAGCGTGGCGGTAATGCGCACCTCGTCGCCCGCGCGCTGCACCGAACCCTCCAGCAGGTGCGCCACGCCGAGCTTTCCGGCGATGACCTTGCTGCTGTCGCTGCTGTCGCGGAACTGGAATGACGAATTGCGGCTGATCACTTTCAAACCCGCGAATTGCGACAACGTGTTGATCAGGTCTTCGGACAATCCATCCGAAAAAAATTGTTCATCCTTGTCGCCGCTTTCATTGGCGAATGGCAACACCGCGACCGATTTTTCGGGAACCATGGCCGGCACTGGAACGGGTGCGGCTGACATCGATGCCTTCGGCGCGGCGACCGCGGCGGGTCTGACTCCGCCATGCGGCGCACGCGCGTACACCCACAACGCACCGCCTCCGATCGCGAGCAACAGCGCGATGATCAACAACTCGGCGCCGCCGATCCGCTGCACGCCACGCTCGCCGTGATACGAAGCCAGCACCAGCGCGACGAAGAATCCGATCGCCAGCGCGAGGATGATGACCTGCTCGATGCGGTTCGGCCAGCCGAAGCGCTGCGCCACCACGTCCAGCCCCTGCACGAACGCAAACGCCGCGGCGACGTAGGCCAACGCCCATTGCACCAGCTTGCGTTGCTTCAATCCGACCCAGAATGCGCTGCTCACCCCGATCCCCAACCGCGCGCCGTCCCGCCCATGATGCCGCAATTTGCACGCAATGCGGCATCCCGTCACGAAATGGCGCTGTCCGGGAGCATGCGCAGGTCGGCCAGCTTGCGCGCCTGACCTATACTTGCGGCATGCTGAAGGTTGACGTCCATTCGCACATCCTGCCGCCGGACTGGCCCGATCTAGCCGAAAAATACGGCGATCCGCGCTTTCCCGTGATGGTGAACGCGGGCGGACACCACCGCATCTATCGCGGCAACAAATTCTTCCGCGAGATATGGCAGAACTCGTTCGACGCCGAATTCCGGATCGAGGAATGCAGGAAGCTCGGGCTCGACGTGCAGGTGATCTCCACCGTACCGGTGCTGTTTTCCTACTGGGCCAAGCCGAACCAGGCGCGCGAACTGCACCGGCACCTGAACACGCACACCGCGGAGATCTGCCGGGCGCATCCGCAGCACTACGCCGGCATCGGTACCGTGCCGCTGCAATCGCCGCGCCTCGCGATCGAGGAAATGGAACACTGCGTCGAGCAGCTCGGGCTGCAGGGCGTGCAGATCGGCTCGCACGTCAACAACTTGAATCTCGATGCGCCGGAGCTGTTTCCCTTCTTCGAGGCCGCGGCCGATCTCGGCGCCGCGATCCTGATCCATCCGTGGGACATGATGGGCAAGGACACGATGCCCAAATACTGGCTGCCGTGGCTGGTCGGGATGCCGGCCGAGCAATCGCGTGCGGCTTGCAGCCTGATCTTCGGCGGCGTGCTGGAACGTCTGCCGAGTCTGCGCATCGCGTTCGCGCACGGCGGCGGATCGTTCCCCTTCACCATCGGCCGCATCGAACATGGTTACCGGATGCGCCCGGACCTCGTCGCCACCGACAACGCGCGCGCACCGCGCGAATATTTCAGGCGCCTGTTTTTCGATTCGTGCGTGCACGATCCGCAGGCGCTGCGCTATCTTCTCGACGTCGTCGGCGACGATCGCGTGATGCTGGGCACGGATTACCCGTTTCCGCTCGGCGAACAGCAGCCCGGCAGCGGCATCGACGCGCTCAAGTTGCAGCCGCGCCAGCGCGATCGCGTGTTCCACGGCGCCGCACTGGAATGGCTGGGCTTGCCCAAACAACGATTCAATGCTCCTGCGGAGGTTTCATGAATCGCAACACAGGTTCGCTGCTGGCGCTGTTCGGCGTCTGTGCGCTCGCAATCACACCGGCGGCGTTCGGTGCCGATTATTC
>JAICIW010000045.1 GCA_025928735.1 Rhodanobacteraceae bacterium
GAGAGGGGAAAAGCTTGCGACACCACGCTATGTCTATCATCTGCCGACCGTCCGCGAACGCGCGCGCGCCGTGCGCGCGCTGCAGTCGGTGGATCGCGTCTACTATGCGATCAAGGCCAACGCGCACCCCACGATCCTTCGCGCCCTGGCGCAGGAAGGATTGGGGTTCGAATGCGTGTCCCCCGGCGAACTGGATGCCGTCGATGCGATCGCCCAAGCGCACGCATCGCCGCGCCTGTTCACGCCCAATTTCGCGCCGCGCGTCGACTACGAACACGCGTTGCAGCAAGGCGTGCCGTTGGCGCTGGACGCGCTGCACCCCTTGCAGTACTGGCCGGACCTGTTCGCCGGGCGCGAAATCATCCTGCGGGTGGATCTGGGGCGCGGGCTCGGCCATCACGACAAGGTGCGCACCGGCGGCGCCGGCAGCAAGTTCGGGCTGCCGCTGGAACACCTCGAAGTTTTCCTGGAACTCGCGCGCAAACACGATGTGCGAGTCGCGGGTCTGCACGCGCATCTCGGGTCCGGCATCCTGGACGCGTCGCACTGGCCGACCGTGTGCGGACAACTCGCCAGCATCGCCGAACGCATCGGCAGCGTCCGCACGTTGAACCTCGGCGGCGGCCTCGGGGTTCCGTCCCACCCTGGCGAGGCGGAACTCGATCTGTCCGCGATCGATGCGGCGCTGGCCGAGGTGAAGCGTACCTATCCGCAGTACGAGTTGTGGCTCGAACCCGGCCGCTGGCTGGTCGCCGATGCGGGCGTGCTGCTGGCGCGCGTCACCCAGACCAAGCGCAAGGGCACGATCGACTATCTCGGTTGCGACGCCGGCATGCACGTGCTGATCCGGCCCGCCCTGTATGATGCGTGGCACGAGATCGTGAACCTCTCGCGCCTGGATGCGACGGCCGATATCGTCTATCAGGTGGTGGGTCCGATCTGCGAATCCGGCGACGTGCTGGGCGCGGACCGCCACCTGCCGCGCAGCGAGGAAGGCGACGTGTTGTTGATCGCGCAAACCGGCGCCTACGGCGAATCGATGTCATCGCACTACAACCTGCGTGCGCTTGCCGAACCGGCGATCATCGAATGACTCGACTTGCAGATCCACGGTCGGCGCAGGCCTTTCGTTTCGTGCGTTGCGGCTACGCCGGGGGCGTCGCCGAACTCGTGTACGCGTTCGATGACGGTCCCGAGCTGATCGAGCGCATCCGTTTTCCCGAACCACCCGAACCAAATGGAGCGCGCAAGGCCGCGTTCGATGCCGCGCTTCGGATCCTGCATCTGATCGCCGGAGTCAGCTACTACAAGGCTGGCCTTCCGCCGCGCATCGACGTCGAAGCGGGTCCGTTGGACGATGCGACCGCCGACCTGCTCGATGCGTTGTATCTGCACGGGCTCGGCGAGTTCGCGTACCGCAATGGGGTGGACTTGCGGGGAAAGATCGCGTTTCCACGATCGAGTGCACACGCGCTACCTGCCTCTACTTTCCGCTTGGTGGGAAGGGAAAATTCATCGCGCGTGCTGGTCCCGATCGGCGGTGGCAAGGATTCCCTGGTGGTGGTGGAGGCGCTCAAGGCCATCGGCGCCGATGCGAGCGCCGTCTGGGTCGGCGCGTCGCCATTGATCGCCGCGGTCGCCGCACGTACCGGATTGCCGATGCTCCATATCGGTCGCGAACTGTCGCCCGTGCTGTTCGATTACAACCGGATGGGCGCGTGGAACGGGCATATCCCGGTCACCGCCATCAACTCCGCGATCCTCGCGTGCGCGGCCGTCTTGTACGGCTTCGACGCCATCGCGTTCGCCAACGAACGTTCGGCTTCGGCCGCGACGCTTGAATATGCGGGGGGTCAGGTCAATCACCAGTGGAGCAAGGGCTGGTCGTTCGAGCAGGCGTTCGCGACGTGGTTGCACACGCATGTGGCCGGCGATCTCGATTACTTCTCGTTGCTGCGTCCCTTTTCGGAACTCGCGGTCACGCGCGCGTTCGCGAAATCCGGCGCCGCGTATTTCGATGCGTTTTCGAGTTGCAACCGCAACTTCAGGATCATGGGTCCGAAGCCCGCGGACCGTTGGTGCGGCCAGTGTCCGAAGTGCCACTTCGTGTTCCTGGCGCTTGCGCCGTTCCTGCCCAAACCTCGCCTGCTGCACATCTTCGGCAGTAATCTTCTCGACGATGAATCGCAGGCTGCCGGCTTCGACGCGCTGATCGAATACCGCAATCACAAACCGTTCGAGTGCGTCGGCGAGGGCGCGGAAGCGCGCGCCGCGTTCGCGGTACTGGCGGCACGCCCGGAGTGGTCGGAGGATGCGCTGGTGGCGCGCTTCCGTCAGGAAATCGCGCCGCAACTCGACGCGTCGCAACTTGCGCTGGAGCCCTGGCTCTCCGCGGCGGGCGAACATGGCGTGCCCCCGCGATTCGAGGCCGCGTTGGGCTGGATCGCCGGCTGACGCCGGTCGGTCCGGACAAGGCGATAATGCGCGAATCCATGCGCTTCGAAGATCTCGCCAATGCCGATGTTGCAATCTGGGGCTACGGCCGGGAGGGTCGCAGCGTACTGGCGGCGTTGCGTCGCCGGTTTCCGCAACAACCGCTGACGCTGTACTGCAAGCCCGACGAAGCCGTGGTCGCACGTCAGCGGAACGATGAACACCTGCGCGTGCTCGATGCGTCCCCTGACGCGGCAGCGCTGTCCGCCCATGGCATCGTGATCAAGTCCCCTGGCGTCAGCGCGTACAAGCCGGAAATCCTCGCGGCACAGGTACGCGGCACGCGTTTCACGTCCGGCACCGCGCTATGGTTCGGCGAGAATCCAGACAATCGCGTCGTCGCCGTCACCGGCACCAAAGGCAAAAGCACCACCACGGCGCTGATCGCGCATGGCACGCGTGCGCTGGGCGCCCGCACTGCGCTGGCCGGCAACATCGGATTGCCGTTGTTGGATCTGGATGGCCAACACGCCGACCTGTGGGCGATCGAACTTTCCAGTTTCCAGACAGGTGACGCGGGGCCCGTCGAGCTGGGCGTTGTCGTGAGCCTGGGCGAGGAACACCTCGATTGGCACGGCACGCGCGAGCGCTATGTCGGCGACAAACTTAAACTCGCCGACGTGTCGCGCATGCTGCTGGTGGATGGCGAATCACCGCTGCTGATGCAGCGCACCGCCGCGCACGTGCAGCGCCGGACGTTCGACGATACGCGCGGCTGGCATGTGGCGGATGGTTTCATTCGTTACGGTGACAACGAGATTTTTCAGGTGAGTGACCTGCCGCTGCACGGCATGCACAACGCACACAACGCGTGTGCGGCACTGGCGGCGATCGACTTGCTGGGCCTGGATGCCCGTGCGGCGGCGAACTCGCTTTCCACGTTCAAGCCGCTGCCGCATCGACTGACGTCACTGGGCGTGCGCGATGGCGTGGCATGGATCGATGATTCCATCAGCACCACGCCCGACGCCGCGCTGGCGGCACTGGAAAGCCTGCGTGGGCGGCCGGTGACCTTGATATTGGGCGGGCACGAGCGCGGCCTGGACTGGACCGGCTTTGCACAAACGCTGCGTGTGCGGCCCGCGCACGCGGTGGTGGTGCAGGGCGCGGCCGGCAGGCGTATCGCGAACACCTTGCGGGATGCCCATGTCGAATGCATGGTCGTGCAGGCGGACGACCTTGCCGATGCGGTCGCGCGCGCCAAAGTCGCAACGCAACCGGGCGGCGTGGTGCTATTGTCGCCGGGCGCGCCCAGCTTCGATCAGTTCCGCGACTACGCCGAACGCGGCCGCGCCTTCGCGCGACTCGCGGATTTCGACGGCGACGCGATCGGCGAAATCACCGGCCTCGGCATCGCCTGAGCATCATGCACCGGCGGGCGTCGTGTTCGCGGTGTAGCCGGACAATCGCCATTTCTTGTCGTTGTCGAGATGGAACGAAATCAGTTCGCGGGTGGGTTTCGCACTATTGTCGAACTGCGTCGCGAAGTTCACGTTGAGGCACATCCCGGCCGCCAACTTGCCGCCTCTGGGAGCGAACGAGTGACGCCTGTCACCTTGCGGGAGTCATCTTGCCGAGCTTGGCGCGATCGGTCCCGGTGTCTTGGAGAACGGGTTGCGCGATATCAGGCGCGGGATTCGACACTCTGCATTTCCGTCTCGTAGTGCGAAACTTCGATGAGGTTCCCATCCGGGTCGCGGAAATACACCGAGGCGATGGGGCCGAGCGCGCCGGTTCGCGGGACGGGTCCCTCCTCGATGGCGACGCCGGCATTTTCGAGTTCGGCGATCACGTCCTTGATCGGCGTGCGGGTGACCAGGCACAGGTCGCCCGAACCCGGCGTGGGCCGCGCAGCGTGTGGACGAAGCGGCGCCTCGGCCGGGTGCAGATTGATCTTTTGTTCACCGAAAGCCAGCGCGCGGCGCCCCTTGCCGAAGGTGATCGCGCGCATGCCGAGTACCCGTTCGTAGAACGCCATCGTCGCGTCGATGTCGCGCACGGTCAACACCCAATGATCCAGTCGTTCGATTTTCATGTTTGTTGTCAGTCGCGTGTTTGATCGGTGGTGCGTATGAAAAAACGCGCCCGGAAAACCCGGGCGCGTCGTGCAGCCTTGGGATTGGTGGATCAGCTTGTCGTGCCGGCGAAGTCGATCACCAGCGAGGCGCGGCGATTGGGTTCGCCCGCGGTCCGCGTGGCGCCGGGCTTCACTTGGCGATCGTGTGCTTCGCCGTAGCTCACCGCGCGGACCTGGCTGGCGGCCATGCCGTCGTTGTTGACGAGATAATTGCGCACGGCATTCGCGCGTTGCTTGCCGAGGCGCTTGTTGTAGGCCGTCGAGCCGGACGGATCGGCGAAGCCCTCCACGGTGACCAGCGCATCGGAATGGTGCGTGCGCATCACCTTCGCGAATTCATCCAGCATGGCCTTGTCGTTGTCCTGCAAGGTGGCCTCGTTGAAAGCGAAATGCGCGACGGTATCGACCCGGATGCGCCCTTGCATCGCCGTGATCTGGGTGTCGTACTTCGCGAAGTGGCTTTGCATGTCCTGCTGCAGCGAATTGATCTGCTGCTGCAGGCTCTGGTCGGTATTCTGGAGCTTGGTGATGGCAGCGTCGAAATCGCTGCGCTTGACGTAATTGGTGCAGCCGGCGAACGCGACCGTGGCCGTCACGCCGACGGCAAGGCAGAGCGTGCGATAAACCTTGCTGGACATGCAGTCTTCTCCTCTCGGGTCGGTCGCACCGCAGGACAGCGCGCGGAACGACGCGGGGAAATATCGCGCTGCGAACTGGACCCTAGCGCACGAAAGCAGGCTCGAAGATGAATACACGCCTGCTCGTTGCAGGTGCGTTCAGTTGAAGATGCGCACCTGATTCCTTATGGCAAGGACGCGCCTGACGCGCGTCAGGCATCAGGGCCGAATCGCCAAGCCGAACCGGAACGATGGATCCTTTTAGGATAATTGCGTACCGCCACGCTTCTTCTACGCTCCTCTCTGCCTGGAATCGGTGCGATCTCGCGCAGCCATCTTCGAGTGCCGAGCCAGTCGAATTCCGGGCGCACTCATCGCAGATGGGAGGGTTCCCCGTGAAGAAGAAAGAGTGGATACGGTTTGCGTCCGGCAAGGCAGCCCCGGTGTTGGGCATTCTGATTCTGGCCACGATGGGTGCCGTTGGACCGGCCAGCGCCCGGGCGGGAGGTTCGCCGCAATTGCCGATGCATTTCAGCGGCGTGCTCAGTGATTACACGCCTTCCAGCGTCAATGGCACGCCCATCAAGGGGGCTCCCTACGAGATGCACGGCACATGGACGCTGGATCTCGATCCGGCCCGAAGCAAGGCGGCGTTCTCGGCGGCATTCGCGATGGAGACGTCGGAAGCCGTGAACACCGATCCGGATTTCGATCCGGGCAAGCTTGGCCCCCATACGCACCACATCAGCGTCACGAACGGGGTGATTCATGCCGGACCGATGGATTGGCAGACCATGTGTCCTGCCGTTTCCGCGGTCACGGGCGGCTTTGTGGTGACCGGTTCGGCCTACGTGACGGCCAACGGCGCCAACCCGCCGTTCGGCAATCCATCCCCCGTGACGATCTGCATCCTGGGCGTGTCGAGCACGCTCGTCCCGGGGGCGGCGCATGTCCAGTTGGCGAACTTCACGCTGACGATCGGGTCGCCGGCCAGCGCGCATTTCGGTCCGCAGGCGATCCATGGCGTGGTCTCCAGCTGCGGCAACCCGGGGGGAGGCGAGCGGCAGGACTGCAGGGTGACGGTCGTGCCGTGAGGGCGGCCGCGCATGGCGGTACGCATCATTCGCCGGTCATCTGTCGCAGGTTCTGCCTCAGCAGCTTGCGCGAATGCAGGCGCAGTTCCTCGGGATGCTCGCGTATGTAGGCGAGCAGGCTGCGCCGCTTTTCGCGTCCGCGCTCACGCGTCCCCGATTCGGCCAGCGTCGAATCGGGGACCAGTTCGGGATCGCAGTCGGCCACGCGGCGGTAGATCGAGCCCCACATCTTCTTGACGGTTGGGACCGACAGATGGAGGGCGCCTGCCAGTTCCTGGTCCGTTCCCTGGAAACTCGTCAGCGCAGTCTGCAGCAATTGCTGTTCACCACGGGTGAACCCGAACCGCGGCGGACGATAGTCGAACAGCGTGCTCACCCAGGAGCCGCGCCGCGTGAGCGCGAGTTTGCGCGTGATGCCGACGAGATGAGGCCGCGCCACGAAAACTCCGGCCGGCTCGGGCGGCGCCTTCTCGTAATCCTGATGCGTCGGATTCCAGTAGAGTCCTCCCGCCTCGACGCCGCCCAGCAGCTGCTCGACGCTCTCTGCCTGGGCAGAGATCAACTCATTCAACAAGAAACCTCGATGCGCCTCGACGTAGGAGCTCACCATGAGATGGTAAAAATCCCTTGTCTGCTCGAACTCCGGCACCCCCGTGCCTGCCCATACAATCTCGCTTAGACCCGCACCTGAATTCGCATCGCGTACCTCGTCATCGGTGAGAACGGGAGAGTCTCCTCCCACGACGCGGCGCGCGAGCTCCGGCCCCACCCATGGAAGCGGGGGCGTCTTGATCTCGTGGATGAACTTGTCGCGAACGAAGACGGCGAAACCGATCCCCACGATCGTCGCGTGTTTCCGGTCCGGCCGTTCGAAAACGGCGTTGTTGACGGCCGCCGAACCCAGCAGGTGGCGCCACGCACGGCCCAGATTCTCGATGTCCGCGCCGTAGCGCGGGCCGATCACGGGATGCGCGGCGACGATGTCCACGCACTGATCCACGTCCGCCGGCTGCATGGGCCGCCAGCGCAAGGGCACCGCGATGTTCGAGCTTTCCAGCATCCGGGCTGCTCGCTCTCGCGCAGTAAATCGCCATGCTTGCGGAGGGTTGCGTCCACGCCTGAAACCACTGGCGCCCGTCCGGTTCCGCACCCGTGCGGTGGCCGGAGTCTACCAGTGCCGTCGCCTGGGTCGGGCGTCCGGGTTCCAAGCGAAACGGCCGCGCCTTTTGGACGCGGCCGTCGTGCGATGCGATTGCGCGGGAACGCTTACCAGATCTTCACCCGCTGATCCGGTTTCAGGTACAGCTTCGCATCCGGCGGGATATTGAACGCCTGATACCAAGGATCGAGGTTGCGCACGGTCTCGGCGCGGAACTGTCCGGGCGCGTGCACGTTGGTGACCACTTGCTGGCGCAACGCCGCGTCGCGCGTCTTGCTGCGCCATGCCTGACCGAACGCGATGAAGAAGCGCTGGTCGCCGGAAAGCCCGTCGATTTCCGGCGCGGGCTTGCCATCCAGCGACAGGCGGTAAGCGCGATAGGCAGCGGTCAATCCCGAGACATCGGCGATATCTTCGCCCAGCGTCTGTTTGCCGTTCACGTGCAGACCCGGCAACGCTTCGTAGCTGCTGTACTGCTTCGCCAACGCGTCGGTCGCGGCTTCAAAGTGCTTCAGGTCGGCCGGTGTCCACCAGTTCTTCAGCCGCCCCTGCGCGTCGAAATCGGCGCCGGTGTTGTCGAAGCTGTGGCTGATCTCGTGGCCGATCACCGCACCCATGGCGCCGTAGTTGGCGGCCGGGTCGGCGTTCGGGTCGAAGAACGGCGGCTGCAGGATCGCGGCAGGGAAGTTCAGCGCGTTCTGCAGCGGCAGGTTCACCGCATTCACCGTCTGCGGCGTCATCCACCACTCGTTGTCGTCGATCGGCTTGCCGATCTTGGCCTTGGCGAGTTCGTACTCGAACTTCACGGCGCGCAGGTGGTTGCCGAGCGCGTCATCGGGCTTGATCTCCAGCGGCGAATAATCGCGCCAATGGTCGGGATAGCCGACGCCCACCTTCAGCGTGTCGAGTTTCGCCTCGGCCTTCTGCTTCGTCTCGGACGACATCCAGGTCAGGTTCTGGATGCCGCTACGGAACGCGGCGATCAGGTTCTTCACCATCGCCTCCGCAGCGGTCCTGGACGAAGCAGGGAAATATTGCTTGACGTACGACTCGCCGACCGCGTCACCGAGATCGGTATTGGTGGCGCTGACCGCGCGTTTCCAGCGCTCGCGCTGCGCCGGCGTGCCCTGCAGGGTCTTGCCGAAGAAATCGAAGCTCAGTTCCTCATAGGGCTTCGGCAGCAGCGGCGCCGCGGTATTGAGCGTGTGGAAGGTCAGCAGCGCTTTCCAGGCGTCGATCGGCTGGCTCGCGACCAGCTTGGCTTCGCCGGTGATTGCAGAGGGCTGCCACAGGTCGATCTGCTTGACCTCGGTTAGACCGGCCGCCTTGAAGTAGGCACTCCAGTCGAGCCCCGGCGCCTTCTTCGGAAATTCGGCGACGCTCCACAAGGTATTGGCTTTGTGGATGTTCTCGCTGTCGATCAGGCTTTCCTGTGCTTGCGCGATTTTCGTTTCCAGCGCGATCACCGCGTCGGCCTTGTTGTCGGCATCGGCGATGCCGGCCTGCTTCAGCAGCGCCGCGACATAGGTCTTGTACTTGTCGCGCGCTTCCGCCATGTGCGCGTCTTTCGACAGGTAGTAGTCGCGGCTGGGCATGGCGATGCCACCCTGCAGCAGATACGGAATCTGCGTGGACGCTTCTTCCAGTCCTTTGGTCACGAACAGGCCGAACAGATGCGAGGTGTGGAAGTTCGTGTTGTTGATCGGGTCCACGTCGGCACGCAGGCGCGAGCCCAGCACGCGCGCGAGGTCTTCGCGGCTTTTGATCGCGTCGATGGCGTCCAACTCCGGCTTCAGCGGCATCAGGCCCGCCTTGTCGATCGCGGCGGTGTCCATGTAGGCGGCGTAGTAGTCGGCGATCTTGCGCGCATTGCTGCCGGCGGCCGGGTTGCTGGCGCCTGCGTTTTTGATCAGGTCCGCCGTATGTTTTTCGGTGACCTCGAAGATGTCGTAGAACGCGCCGGTGCTGGAACGGTCGGCGGGGATATCGGCGGTCTTCAGCCACGCGCCATTGGCGTAATCGAAAAAGTTATCGCCCGGCTTCACCGACTTGTCGATGTACGACAGGTTGATGCCGATGTCGGGCGCGGTGCTGGCCGGCGCAGGTGTCGCAGCCGTCGCAGGTGGTGCCGCGGAAGTGGCCGGCGTCGGCGCGGAAGCGGTATCGGGCGACTGTTGCGAGCAGGCCGCGCAGGCGCAGGCGACGGCGGCGGCGAGGATCAGCATGGTGCGGGGCATGGGCTTTTCCCGATGGGCAAAACCCGAATCATGCACCGTTTGCGGCCTTTTTGCAGGTCGTGGCCGGTCGCGTCGAATAACATGTCGCGATGGAATCGAAGCACCGCCCGCGTGACGGCCATCCGCTGGCTCCGCGTGAACTGGAACGCCTGCTGGATCGCGCGTTGACGCACGATGCGGGCCGGCTGCGCGCGCGCCTGCGCGGGCTGGGACGAAAGCGGCCATCATCGCCCGATGCCCTGCGCAAGCTGGCGCAGGAGATCGCGGCGTCGGTCGCACAACGCGAAGCGCGCGTCGCGCTGGTCCCGTCGATCACGCTGGATGAAGCGCTGCCGATCACGCAACGCGCCGACGAGATCACGCGCCTGATCCGCGAGCATCAGGTATTGGTGATCGCGGGTGAAACCGGTTCCGGCAAGACCACGCAACTACCGAAGCTGTGCCTCGCGGCCGGGCGCGGTGTTGCGGGCATGGTCGGTTGCACCCAGCCACGGCGATTGGCCGCGCGCGCAATGGCGCGGCGCGTGGCGAATGAACTGGGAGGTGAGACCGGGA
>JAICIW010000190.1 GCA_025928735.1 Rhodanobacteraceae bacterium
GACCGACCAACTCGATGCGCTGGAAATACGCTACCTCGGCAATCGCGATCCGAACCTGCGCTACGCGCTGCTCACGGATTTCCCCGACGCGCCCGAGCGCGACATGCAGGGCGACGCCGCGCTGCTGCAATTGGCCACGGCGGGCGTAGACCGGCTCAACGCGAAATATCCGCTCAGCGGCAGCACGCGCTTTTACCTGTTCCACCGGCCGCGCGAATGGAACGCGCGGCAATCGGTGTGGATGGGCTTCGAGCGCAAACGCGGCAAGCTGGGTGACCTGAATCGCGTGATGCGTGGCGCGCATCCGGATCGCGCCTTCAGCGTGATGGTCGGCGACCTCGATGCGCTGCAGACCGCGCGTTACGTGATCACGCTGGATGCGGACACCCTGCTTCCGCCGGAAGCCGCGCGCAAGCTGATCGAAACCATGGCGCATCCGTTGAACCGACCATGGTTCAGCAAGGGCTCGCGCCGCGTGGTCGCCGGTTACGGGCTTCTGCAGCCGCGCATTTCGGTGACGTGGAGCGCCGATCGCCCCAGCCGCTTCGCGCGCCTGTACAGCGATTCCACCGGCCTCGATCCGTACACGCGCGCGGTATCGGACGTGTACCAGGATTTGTTCAGCGAGGCATCGTTCGTCGGCAAGGGCATCTACGACGTGGATGCGTTCAGTCGCTCGGTCGGCTCGCGTTTTCCGAACGATTTGATCCTGTCGCACGACTTGCTGGAAGGCTCGTACGCGCGCGCCGGACTGGTCAGCGACATCGAACTGATCGAACACCAGCCCAACAGCTTCAGCGTGGACGTACGCCGTCGCCATCGCTGGACGCGCGGCGACTGGCAGATCGTGCAATGGCTGCTGCCGATCGTGCCCGGCCCGCGCCGGCGCGGCCTGCGCAACACGCTGAAGGCGCACCATCGCTGGAAGATCATGGACAACCTGCGTCGCGGGCTGGTGCCGCTGGCGATGCTGGCGCTGTTGCTGCGCGGCTGGTCGCACGGGCCGTTCGCGGTGTACTGGACGCTGATCGTGGTGGCGTTGCTGCTGGGTGCGCCGCTGCTGATCGCGCTGGTACAGGTGGCGCGCAACCTCAAGCAGCGCGTGCCGCGCCGGCGCTGGCGCAGCACCTGGCGCGGCATCCGCGACGAATTGCTGCGCGACGTGTTTTCGATCGCAACCCTGCCGTTCGAAACCTGGGTGAACCTCGACGCGATCGCCCGCAGTGCCGGGCGGCTGCTGTTCACGCGCCGGCACCTGCTGGAATGGACGCCGATGACCGACGCGATGCGCGGCGCGGCAGCCACGCTCGCGCAATACGTGCGGCTGATGTGGGTGGCGCCGGCAACGGCGCTGGTGGCAGGCCTCGCGCTCGGCTGGCAGGTGCCCGAGGCACTACCGGCGGCGCTGGCGTTCCTGATGCTGTGGTTCATGGCGCCGGCACTGGCCTGGTCGATCAGCCGCACCCCGGAACGCCCGCCGCTGCCGCTGGATGCCGCCCAGCAGATCTTCCTGCGCAGCGTCGCGCGACGCATCTGGCACTGGTTCGACACCTTCGTGAACGCCCGCGAGAACTGGCTGCCGCCGGACAACTGCCAGGCGTTTCCGGTCGAACAGATCGCGCACCGCACTTCGCCGACCAACATCGGCATGGCGCTGCTGGCCAACCTCACCGCCCACGATTTCGGTTACATCACCCGCGCCACGTTGCTGCGCCGCACCGCTGCGACGCTGGAAGCGCTGGGGCGCCTGCCGCGGCATCGCGGACACTTCTACAACTGGTACGACACGCTCAGCCTTGAACCCTTGACGCCACGCTACGTGTCCAGCGTGGACTCGGGCAACCTGATGGCGTGCCTGCTGGTGCTGGCCAGTGCGCTGGAACACACCGGCGAAGACGCGCTGGTGTCGGTGAACCTCGCGCACGGGCTGCGCGACACCGCCCGCGTGCTGGGCGACCAACTGCCCGGCGTGGACGCCGCCGATCCGCACGCCAACCTTGCGCTGGCCGCGACGCTGACGGAACTCGACGGGCTGGTCGCCGACGCGGACGGCAACGCCGACAACCTGCCGGTACTGCACGGCCTGCTGGCACGCATCGAGGCCGAGTCGGGCAAGCTCGCGCAACTTGCATCCGACAACGCGGTCACCAGCGAATTCGGCGAATGGGTGCGCGTGTTTGCGCGGCAGGCGACGGCCGCCTACGAGGAACTGGATGAACTGGCGCCGTGGCTCGGCCTCGGTGACTGTGGCAGCGACGACGAAATCGCGCGCGCACGGCTGGCGGAACTGGAACGCAACCCTTCACGCGCCCATGCGCAGGTGCTGGCGGGCGACGCCATCCTGCGTCTTGCCAACGAAGGCGCCACCGACGTGTGCGCCGCACTCGACGAGTTGCGCGCGACCCTCAATCGCCAGCACGACGATGCGCTGGCGCTGGCTGCGCAATGCCGCGCGTTCGCGACGGTGGATCTGGAATTCCTGTTCGACGAAAGGCGCGAACAATTCGTGATCGGTTACGACGTCGAGCGTGACAAGCGCGATGCCAGCCACTACGACCTACTGGCGTCAGAAGCACGCATCCTGAGTTACGTCGCGATCGCACAGGGCCAGGTGCCGCCGACCCACTGGTTCAAGCTGGGGCGCCTGTTCACCATCGCGGTCGGGCGGCCCACGCTGGTGTCGTGGAGCGGCTCGATGTTCGAGTACCTGATGCCGCATCTGCTGATGCCGGCCTATCGCAACACGCTGCTGTTCGACACCTGCAGCGCCGCGGTGGGCCGGCAGATCCAGTACGGTGCGCAGCAGCAGGTGCCGTGGGGCGTTTCGGAGTCCGCGTACAACATCACCGACATCAATCTGACCTATCAATACCGCGCGTTCGGCGTGCCGGGGCTGGGCCTGAAACGCGGGCTGGGCGAGGATCTGGTGGTCGCGCCGTACGCCAGTGCGATGGCGT
The DNA here is from genome assembly GCA_025928735.1 of Rhodanobacteraceae bacterium. GTDB lineage: Bacteria > Pseudomonadota > Gammaproteobacteria > Xanthomonadales > Rhodanobacteraceae > 66-474. The sequence goes on from JAICIW010000190.1 coordinate 2,958, forward strand.
TGATGTTCGATCCCGCCGCGGCCTGCGACAACCTCGAACATCTGGCCGGCATCGGCGCGCTGACCCGTTACGGCTTCTACGAGGCCCTCGACTTCACCGCGGGACGCGTCAGCGAGAACGAAGACTTTGCGCTGGTGAAAAGCTGGATGGCGCACCACCACGGCATGAGCTTGCTCGCGCTGTCCTCGCTGTTGAACGGCCAGCCGCTGCAACAACGCTTCATGCGCGACCCAATGTTCCGCGCCCACGAGCTGCTGTTGCGCGAAAAGATTCCCGAGGCGCGGCCGCGGCATCCGGCCACGCTGGACGTGGAGCAGCCGCGCCGGACCCGCGCGGGCAGCGGCGTGCAGACACGCGACATCACCCGCATGGACACCCCGCTGCCGGAAGTGCACCTGCTGTCCAACGGCAATTACCACGTGATGCTGACCCAGACCGGCGCGGGCTACAGCCGTTGGCGCGATCTCGCGCTCACGCGCTGGCGGGGCGATGCGGTGCGCGATGACGAAGGCACGTTCGTATTCGTGCGCGATGTCGAATCGGGCAAATTGTGGTCGGCCACGCAGCAGCCGATGGGCGACGCCGGCGGCAGTTGCAGCGCGACCTTCTCGCAGGCACGCGCGGAATTCCATCGCACCGACCATGGCATCGCCACCGAAGTGCTGGTCGCGGTGTCGGCCGAGGACGACATCGAGCTCAGGCGCGTGCGCCTGACCAACCGCACCCTGAAGACCCGCACGCTGGAGATCACCAGCTATGCCGAAATCGTGCTCGCGCCACCGGATGCCGATGCCTCGCATCCCGTGTTCAGCAAACTGTTTCTTGAAACCGAGTCGGCGCCGGAACTGGACGCGCTGCTGGCGACGCGCCGGCCGCGCAGCCCGGACGAACACAACCCGTGGCTGGTGCACCAGATGACCACCCGTGGCGGCACGCTGGGAAGTGGCGGCTGCGAAACCGATCGCGAGGCGTTCCTCGGCCGGCTGCGCGATCCCTCCCATGCGCGCGCGCTCGGCGATGGTGCGGTGCTTCCCGGACACACCGGCGCGGTGCTCGATCCGATCGTGTCGATCCGCCGCCGCATCCAGATCCGGCCCGGCCACACCGCCGGCCTCGACATCCTCACCGGCGTCGCGCGCGATCGCGAGGCCGCGCTGGAACTGGCGCGGAAGTATCGCGAACGGCATCTGCACCAGCGCGTGTTCCAGTTGGCGTGGACGCACGATCAGGTCGCGCTGCAGCAACTCAACATGAGCGCGGTCGAGGCGCAACGCTATGAACGTGTCGCCAGCGTGCTGCTGTACGGCCCGATCGCCGCGCGCCGCGACGCCGACGGTACCCTCCCGACGCAATCGGCGCTGTGGAAGCACGGCATTTCCGGCGACCTGCCGATCGTGCTGGCACGGGTCGCCAACGCCAGCCAGATCGATCTGGTACGCCACCTGATCCAGGCGCACGGCTACTGGCAATTGCGCGGCCTGCACGCGGATCTCCTGATCTGGAACGAGGAGCTTTCCGGCTACCGACAGGAATTGCAGGAACACATTTTGTACCTGATCGAATCCGGCGCCGAGGCGCGCGGCGGCCAGGGGCGCGGCAAGATGTTCGCGTGGCGCATCGAACACCTGGCCGCGCCCGATCGCGCGCTGATGCTGTCGGTCGCGCGCTGCGTGTTCTCCGGCGACGAAGGCCGCCTGCGCGACCAGATCGTGCGGATGATGCCGGATGCCGATGTCGCGCCACCGGCCAAATTGGCACTGCGCAAACCGCTGCCCGCGAGTTATGCGTTGCAGCCCCCTTCCGAAGACCTGCGGCTGCCGAACCTGCTGGGCGGTTTCCGCAACGACGGCAGCGAATACACAATCTGGTTGAAACCCGGCGCGCCTACCCCCGCGCCATGGAGCAACGTGCTCGCCAACGAATCGTTCGGCTCGGTGGTGAGCGAATCCGGCGGCGCCTACACGTTCGCCGAAAACGCTCACGAATTCCGGCTGACGCCCTGGTACAACGATCCGCTGCGCGATACCAGCGGCGAAGCGACGTGGTTGCGCGACGAAGCCACCGGCGAATTCTGGTCGGTGATGCCGCAGCCCTCGCCGAGCGGCGACGCCTATCGCACCTGCCACGGCTTCGGCTACAGCCGCTTCGAACACGCGCACGCCGATCTCTACAGCGAAGCCACCGTATTCGTGGCGCGCGAAGCGCCAGTGAAACTGACGCTGCTGAAACTCGTCAACAAGAGCGATCGCCCGCGCACCGTTTCGCTGACCAGCTACCTCGAATGGGTGCTGGGCGAACGCCGCGA
>JAICIW010000323.1 GCA_025928735.1 Rhodanobacteraceae bacterium
CCGATCGATGCGGGGCGCGATGCGCGAAGTGGGATTTTCCGCGACCCGCACCCTGCCCTTCCCGCAACCGTGCTACCCGACTGGCTGGTGGAGCTGCACCCTGGCGCGCAAGGACGGCGACCTCGCCGCATTCCGCGAACACGACGCGAAGGCCAAGCCGTTCGAGACGCGCTACTACAACGCCGACATCCATCGCGCCGCGCTGGCGCAGCCGGAGTTCATGCGCGAAGGCTCCTCGACATAGCCGCGCGATCGAAAAGGGTGCCCGCGACGACTCTTTGGGCGACGGATTGTCGACCAACCACGCCGGCCAGCCAGCATTCACCCGTCCGCCCCTAGTTTTCACCGGATTGCCTTGTCGGTACCTGCCATGCGCCACGCCATGCCCGTCACTGCCCTCGCAGCGCTGCTGATCGCCAGCGCCGCACTGGCGAAACCACCGGCGCCGCCGCCGAAATTGTCGACGCCTCCGGCGTCCGCATCCAGTGCTGCCGCACCCGACGAAGCCCGGATTTCGCCCGCCGACCGCAAGCGCATGCAGGCGATCCAGCAGTACCAGCGCGACCTGGTCAGCGTGGTCGCGTTGCGGGCCGATCCGGATTACTTGCTGGGCGCAGCGATCCTGGCCAAGCCATTCAAGAATCCGACCCAGGGGCTCGACTTCGATGCGCTCAGCCAGCGCGCCGCGGCGGCGCCGAACGCCGGGGCGTCTGTCGAATGGGCGCGGCTCGATGCCTGCAAATCGGAAAAGGATTGCCCGAACGCGCAAGCCTTTGCGTGGCTCCAGCAGCATGCTCCCGACAACGCCGCGGTCTGGATAGTGGCAATGGACGTGGCCGCGCGCGACAAGAGCGACAAGGCCGAACGCGCCGCGCTGAAGCAGGCCGCCGCCGCGAAAACCTACGACGACTATTACGGCAAGGCGCTGGCTGGCGTCGCCAAGGCCGTCGCGGTGCTGCCACCGCTGCCCGACACCATGCAGGGCGCGCACGACGGACAACCGGACAACGCCGATGGCGTGCGCATGCTGGTGGCCGTGATGAGCACCCAGAACCACATTCGCCCGGCCTTCGGACCGCTGGAACAATTGTGCGGCGACGATGCGGCGAAAGACGACGATCTCAAAAGCGATTGCCTGAAACTCGCGCACACCCTGCAGTGGGGTTCCAGCCCGATCGCACGCGCGGTAGGTCTGCACATCCAGGGCACGTTGAATCCGGACGAAAAGTCCCGGAGCGACCAGGCCAGCCAGAACCTCGCCTGGCAGGTGCACCAATATTCGGCCCTGCTGCAACGCGCGCTCACCGATACCTCGCAGGCGTCGCAATGGTTGACCACCGCGCGCAACGGCGGCACGGAACTCAGCCTGATGCTGGCCACCCTGCGCGCCAACCAGGTTCCGCTGGACGCGCCCGCGTCCACCGGCGCGGCTTCCACCGGCCAATGAGAACGCGCGGCCATGCGTGAATTGTTGTTGCTGCGACACGCCGAGGCCATGTCGGTGGGACCCGACGGACGCGACACCGAGCGCCCATTGAGCGTGCACGGCGAGGCGCAGGCGCGCGCGGCCGGCATGTGGCTGGCCGGACACGGTGCGGCGCCCGATGCCGTGCTGTGTTCGGCCGCGCGCCGCGCCCAGATGACCGCCGACGCGGTCGACAAGGCGTTGCGGATGCCGAAACCGCAATTCGTGCACGCGATCTATCGCGCCACGCCCGGCGAATTGCTGGCGCTGGTCGAAAACCATGCGCCGGACGCGCAGCAGGTGCTGCTGGTCGGGCACAATCCTGGCATGGAAGAACTGCTGGCGCTCCTGACCGAAGGCCGATCCGCCGGCGCGCGCGGCATGTCACCGGCAACCGTAGCGTGGCTCGAGTTGACCGACGGCGCGCTCGAACCCGGGCACGGCCGTTTGCGGGCGCTATGGTCGCCCTGATCCCGGCGCTGATCCTTGCCCTGCTCGCGGGGACCAGCGTCGTACCGGCGACACCGCCGTCAGACTCCAGCGCGCACACCTGGTCGGTCGATGCCGCAAAATCGCAAGCGCAGTTCAGCGTGCGCAAATTTTTGTTCGCGCACGTGCGCGGCACGTTTCCCGGCCTTTCCGGGACGCTGCAGCGGATCGACACCCACATCGGCGCGGACCTGGTGCAGGTCGATGCCACCCTCGAGGTCGCCGGTCTTGAAATGACCGATGCCGACGATCGCGCGCATGCGCTCGGCGCGAACTTTTTCGACGCCGCGCGATTCCCGGTCATCCGTTTCGATTCGGATCCGTTTCCGCTGGATGAACTGGCGAGCGGCGGCACGTTGCGGGGCTTGCTGACCCTGCATGGGGAGCGCCACCCGGTGATCCTGGCTTTGCTGCCTTCCGATTGCCCGCGCCAGCCGCTGGTGTGCGTGATCCGCGTGCGCGGCACGATTGCACGCTCGAGCTTCGGGATGGGCGCGTGGCGCGGCGTGCTTTCGAACAAGGTCGAACTGGATTTGCGGATCAGCCTTGCTGAACTTGCGGCGTCACATTGACAGCCCCCGTATGATCCGGGCGATGCTGAAAACCTCGCGCGCAAAATTTGGTGGCTGCCTGTGCGCTTTGGCGCTGCTGCTGCTCGCGGGCTGCGCGCCGCTTTCCACCAAGCATATCCAGCGCGCCGACCACATCGTTGCGTTGTCGGCGGACGCCCGCGTCGACTGCCAGCGCGCCGATCACTGCGCCGAGCCCTCGCCGTTCCTGGCGCAAGCCGACCGCGCGATCGCGGACGCCACCCGCGAGCGCCCGCGCAACACCGTCACGCTGCTCAACATCGGCCAGAACGCGCTGGTGGCGCGCCTCAACCTGATCCGGGGCGCGCGGAAATCCATCGACATCCAGACCTACATCTGGGCCAAGGACGACGCCGGCATGCTGGTGCTGGACGAACTGGTGAAAGCCGCGCGGCGCGGCGTGCAGGTGCGCATCCTCGCCGACCAACTGGGATCACTGAACGATCCGAAGCTGCTGTCGCGGCTGGCCCGCGCCAGCGTGAACCTGCACATCAAGTTGTACAACCCGACCTTCGACAGCGCCCA
>JAICIW010000135.1 GCA_025928735.1 Rhodanobacteraceae bacterium
GCGTCTGCGCGAATGGATCGACGCGCACCCCGCGCAACGCGTGCTGATCACCGCCGATTCGGCAGGGCGACGCGAGGCGCTGCTGGAGCAATTGGGTGCGGCGGAGTTGCGACCGCAGGTCGTGGAGGACTGGCAGGAGTTTCTTGCCCGTCATGCCGGCGAAGGCCGGCATCCAGTGTCTTCTCAAACAAAGGCGCTGGGTGACTCGCCGCATCCTGCGGCTCGCCCTTCGGCCATCGGCTCCGCCGATGTTCGCTCCGGCATCCTGCCTCCGCAGCCCGGATCGCCGCTACGCGGCGTCCGGAATGACGATGAGGGAGTGTCCTTTGCCATCACCGTCGCACCACTGGATCGCGGCTTCTCCCTCGTCCAACCGGCGCTTGCCGTCTTCACCGAGCGCGAGTTGGTCGGCGAACGCGCGCGCACCGAACGCAGACGGCGCAAGACCGCCGAGCGCGATCCCGAAGCGATCCTGCGCGATTTGACCGAACTCGAAATCGGCGCGCCGATCGTGCACGTCGATCACGGCGTCGGCCGTTATCTCGGCCTCGTCGCGCTGGACGTCGGGGGGATGCCGGGTGAATTCCTCGCGATCGAATACGCGCGCGGCGACAAGTTGTACGTGCCGGTCGCGCAGCTTGCACTGGTCAGCCGCTATTCCGGCGCCGACGACGAACACGCGCCCTTGCACTCGCTGGGCGGCGAAAGCTGGGAGCGCGCCAAGCGCAAGGCCGCAGAAAAGGTACGCGACGTCGCCGCCGAGTTGCTGGCGATCCACGCGCAGCGCGCCGCGCGACAGGGCAACGCCATCGATTACGATCGCGCGATGCTGACGCGCTTCGCGGAAGGCTTTCCGTTTGAGGAAACGCCCGACCAGCAGACCGCGATCGATGCCGTGCTGGCCGACCTTGCCGCCCCACAACCGATGGATCGCGTGGTCTGCGGCGACGTCGGCTTCGGCAAGACCGAAGTCGCGCTGCGCGCGGCGGTCGCCGCGGCCAGCGCCGGCAAGCAGGTCGCCGTACTGGTGCCGACCACCCTGCTTGCCCAGCAGCACTTCGACAACTTCCGCGACCGCCTGGCGGACTTTCCGCTCAAGGTCGAATTGCTGTCGCGTTTCCGCGCGAAACAGGATGTCGCCGACGCGCTGCAACGGCTCGCCGATGGCAAGCTCGACATCGTGGTCGGCACCCACAAGCTGTTGCAGTCGGACGTGAAGTTCCGCGACCTCGGCCTCGTGATCGTGGACGAGGAGCACCGCTTCGGCGTCCGCCACAAGGAACAATTGAAGAAACTGCGCGCGGAAGTGGACCTGCTCACGCTTACCGCAACGCCGATTCCACGCACGCTCAACATGGCGATGAGCGGCATGCGCGATCTTTCCATCATCGCGACGCCACCGGCCGCGCGGATGGCGATCAAGACGCTGGTCGCGCAATACGATCCCGCGCTGGTGCGCGAAGCGTTCCAGCGCGAACTCGCGCGCGGCGGACAGGTGTATTTCCTGCACAACAGCATCGACACCATCCAGCGCACCGCGCGCGACCTTGCCGAACTGATTCCCGACGCGCGCATCCGCGTCGCGCACGGCCAGATGGGCGCGCACGAACTGGAACAGGCGATGCTGGATTTCCATCGCCAGCGTTTCAACGTGCTGGTGTGCACCACCATCATCGAATCCGGCATCGACGTGCCGACCGCCAACACCATCGTGATCGATCGCGCCGACCGCTTCGGTCTCGCCCAATTGCACCAGTTGCGCGGGCGTGTCGGCCGCTCGCATCACCGCGCTTATGCGTACCTGATCGTGCCCGACAGGAAGGCCATGACTGCCGATGCGGAAAAGCGCCTCGCGGCACTGGAGTCGTTGGAAGAACTCGGCGCCGGCTTCACGCTCGCGACCCACGACATGGAAATCCGCGGCGCCGGTGAACTACTGGGCGAAGCGCAATCCGGCCAGATCGAGGCGATCGGTTTTTCGCTTTACAACGAGCTGCTGGAACGCGCGGTGCACGCTTTGCGTTCCGGCAAGGTGCCCGATTTCAACCTCGGCGGCGACAGCGGCACCGAGATCGAGCTCCACATGCCGGCGCTGATTCCGGACGATTACCTGCCCGACGTGCACACGCGCCTCACCCTGTACAAGCGTGTCGCCAGCGCGGGCGACGAGGAAGGCTTGCGCGAACTGCAGGTGGAGATGATCGATCGGTTCGGCCTGCTGCCGGCGGCCACCAGGAACCTGTTCGCGATCGCTTCGCTCAAACTGCGCGCGGACGTGCTCGGCATCCGCAAACTCGACCTCGGCGCGGCCGGCGGGCGCATCACCTTCCGTGCGCAACCCGATGTCGATCCGGCCACCATCATCCGCCTGATCCAGCAGAAACCGCGCGTCTACAAACTGGATGGGCAGGACAAGTTGCGGATCGCGATGGAACTGCCGGAAGCGGCCGACCGCTTGCGCGTCGCCGGCGAACTGCTGGAGGTATTGTCGGTGCGCAGCAAGGCCGCATGATCGCGCACCATTTTGCGGTCGCGGGCGCCTGGCTGCTGTCGAAACTTGTGTTGACCGCGGATTGCTTGAACGGCGCCTGATCGCAAGGTTCGCTTGACGCAAGCTTCACGAACCGACGACGGCTGGCGCGGTCTACTGACGTGACGCATGACACTGTCCGGCGCACAAGGAGGCTCCATGGGTATGCAACGTTCGATCCGTCTTTCGCTCGCCAGCGCAATCGCGATGACGCTGTTCGGTGTTGCCGCGGCGGCGACTGCGTCGCCGCAACAAACCACGCAACCGATGCCGCCACCTCCGCCGACACAGCCGATGCCTCCACCCCCACCGGCGCAGCCCATGCCGCCGCCTCCACCGACGCAACCAACGCCACCCACTCCGCCGGCGCAACCCATGCCTCCGCCGACGCAGCAGGCGATGCCGGCGCAGCAGCCATCGCAATCATTGCAGTCCGGCACGGGGTTCTATCAGGGCACGGAAACCAGCGCGCAGTATCCGCTTTCCGACAGCAACGGCGGCACGCTCACGGTGAACGCAGGCATGCCCGAGCAGGTCAAGGATTACGGCCCGCCGCCGTCGTTCACCACGCTGGACGCCAACCACGACGGCCGCATCAGCCCGGAAGAAGCGCAAGCCTATCCGCCACTGGACAGCGACTTTCTGTACGCCAGTGGTCAGGGCAAGTCGATCAGCCGCGGGCAATACCAGAAGTGGGTCCAGAATCAGCATTGATCGCACGGACAGGCGGCGGGTGATCGCGCTTGCGCGGCCGCCCGGCGCTTGGGCATCATGGCGACCTTTCCGACAGGCCGCCATCCATGCCCAATCCGTTATCGTCCGCATCCGTCGTCACGTCCCGCGCCAAGCTGGATGATCTCGACGCGCTGACGCTGTTGTTCGATGGCTACCGCGTTTTCTACGAACGGGTTTCCGATCGTGCACTTGCGCGCGCGTTCCTGCAGGCACGCCTGCAGCGCGACGAGTCCGTCATCTTCATCGCTCGCGACGCGGCGGGTGAAGCGCTCGGCTTCACCCAGTTGTATCCGTCCTTTTCGTCGGTGTCGGCGCACCGCATCTGGGTGCTCAACGACCTGTTCGTGGCGGCGGGCGCGCGACATGCTGGCGTGGCGCACGCATTGATGGAGTGCGCTCGCGCGTTCGCCGCGGAAACCGGCGCGCTGCGGCTGGTACTGGAAACCGCCGAGGACAATCACCCGGCGCAGGCGCTCTATGAGTCACTGGGTTACGTCCGCGAATCAGGCACGCGGCACTATTCGCTGGAACTTGCCTGAGCCGACGCGCGGCTTTCAGGGACGCGGCGGCTGGCGCACGCTCGCGATTTGCCGCGAACGCAATCGCTGGTACACGTACACCGTGGCCGGCGGCAGGTTGCGCGGCGCAAAACCCGCGCGATGCATGCGCAAGCCGAGCGCGTCGCGCTCGTGACGGCGCACCGGGCTGGTCGGGCCGTAGGTGAACTGGATGAAGCGGCCGCCGTCGCCCAAGGCGGCGAACGCGGCGCGCAGGATGTCGCAGCGCAAACTGCTGCTCATCGACAACATCCCGAGTCCGCTGACGACCGCATCGAGCTTGCCGCCGGCGAGCAGGCCATGCTCTTCCGCCAGCGTGTCGAGATGGCGCGCGTCCGCGCACGCGACCGCCACGCCGGGAAAACGGTCGCACAGGAAATCCGCAAGATCGGGATTGATCTCCACCACCAGCAGTTTCGAGGGCGCAATGCCGGCATCCAGCAATGCCCGCGTGAATACGCCCGTGCCCGCGCCCACTTCGACCACACGCTCGCAGCCCGGTGGCAGTTGCTCGACCATCAGTCGCGCGAGCTGTCGACCCGAGGGTGTGACCGACGCCATCTTCACCGGGTCGCGCATCCATTGCCGCAGGAAGGTGCGGATGGAATGCAGGTCGATGGCGGCTTCGCCGCCATGGCGCGGATCGAGGCTGGGATCGGAACTCATGCGCGCGCAGTTTTAGCACATCGCGCGTACGAGGTTCGTAAACCCGGTCCCGTTACGCGAGCGCGCATCAGTGATGGCGATGGTGGGAATAGCCGCCGCGCCGGTGGTGCCAACCGCGATCGCGGTAGTAACTGCCCCGGTAATGGTGATAGCGCGGCGCGTAATAGCCATAACCGTAGTAGGCGGGACGCGGCACGTAATACACGGTTGCGGGTGCCGGGTAGTACACCGGTGGCGGATAGGCCGGCGCATAGTAGACCGGCGGCGGCGCCAAGTAACCGCAGCGCCAGCAGTTGCCGACGCTGACGCCGAAGCCCGGCGTCGAAATGCCGATTCCGACACTCACGTGCGAATGCGCGAACGCACCCGGCACGATCAAGAACGATGCCGCGAGCAAGGCGATGGCCAAGCCTCCACGGCGAAAGAACCCTCGAATGTTCATGGGTGCCTCCAACTCCAGCCCATTCCACATGCTCGTGCGCTCGGACTGAATCACGGCTTAAACCAGGTGATCATCCCTTGATCACTGCATCACGGATCCGGCGTGTAAATGGAACACGCGAACTTCGTGAACATCAGAACGGCCATCCGTGGCCTGACTTTCGACAACAGCCGCTGCGCCCGGAGACCGGGAGGTGCATTCAGCATTTCCGCAGCAACCAGCAGCCGTGGATATGCGGCCGCCGTGCGAAGTCCGCGGGAATGCTGGCGCGACCGACGTCTTCGATCACGAACGTCCGCGACAGCGCCTCGACATCCAGTTTGAAGCGCCGGAAATTGTTGGAGAACACGATTACGCCATCGTCGCGCAGGCGCCGCGCGCACGCATCCAGCAGTTCGACGTGGTCTCGCTGGACGTCGAAATCACCCGCGCGCTTGGAGTTCGAAAACGTGGGCGGGTCCACATAGATCAGCCCGAACCGCGCGCGACTCTCGGCCAGAAACGTCATCGCATCCGTGCGGGCGAGTACGTGGTCGCTGCCGTCGAACCCGTTCAGGACCAGGTTGCGCGACGCCCATTCGAGATAGCCCTGTGACAGGTCGACACTGGTGGTGCTGCGCGCGCCGCCCGCGGCCGCGTACACGCTGGCCGTGCCGGTGTAGGCGAACAGGTTCAGTACGTCACGATCGCGGGAAAGCTCGCGCAAGCGGGCACGCACCAGACGGTGATCGAGGAACAGACCCGTGTCGATGCGATCGCGCAGGTTGACGAGGAAGCGCAGACCGCCCTCCTCGACCACCAGGAATTCCTCGCGCGCGGCAAAGCGGCCGTATTTGCTGCCGCCCTTGCCGCGTGCGCGGGTCTTGGAGACCATGCGTTCGCGCGGAACGTCCAGCGCAGCGCGCGCGGCGCGTTGCAAATCGCGCCAGCGCGTTTGCGCGGCGTTGGTTTCGACACTGGCGGGTGGCGCGTATTCCTGTACGTGCAGCCATGTTTGCGCCGTGGTTTCGTCGCCTCCCTCGGCTTCATCCTCGGCCCACCCGTGATAGACGTCGATGGCTGCGGCGTATTCCGGCAGGTCGGCGTCGTAAGCGCGAAAGCAGGTGATGCCCTCGCGTGACAACTGCTTGCGGAGGTTGCGCAGATTCTTGCGGATGCGGTTGGCGACCATCTCGGCGCCGGCCGACAACGGCGCTGCCTCGGACGCCGTCGACGGCGTCCGAACTTCGACCAATCCCAACCGACACTCGATTGCGCCATTGAACAACATGTAATGTTTGTCTGCGCGCAGTCCGAGCGCGCGTTCGAGTTCCGGCTCACTGGTCAGCACGGCCGCGTACCAACCGGCGAATCCCGACCGCAGCCGCTCGCCGAACGCGCGGTACATCGCCGGCAGTGTCGCGAGATCGCCCATGCGCTCGCCATAAGGCGGATTGGTGATCACCAGTCCCGATGCAAAACCCGCGGGCGGTTCCAGATATTCGACCGCGCGCTTGTCGAGCGTGACGAAACC
>JAICIW010000075.1 GCA_025928735.1 Rhodanobacteraceae bacterium
AACCACGATGCGCTGTCGAGCCTGGAATACGGCGTGGGCGTGCTCGGCACGCCGCTGGTGATGGTGCTGGGCCACAGCAGCTGCGGCGCGATCAAGGCGGCGATCCAGGAAATCCAGGATCCGAAACCGCTGCCCGGTCACATCTGGGACATCACGGACGCGGTGCGGCCCGGCATCGAGAACGTGGTGAAAGGCGGGGGCGACGATTTGCTCGAACGCGCGATCGACGCAAACGTCGACTACAACGTCTCGCGCGTCGCTTCGGCGCAGCCAATCATTGCCGACGCGGTGAAGGGCGGCCGCGTGCACGTGGTCGGCGCGGAATATGAACTCGCCACGGGCAAAGTGCGATTGATGAAGAGATGAGCAAGCCCGCGCAGTCACCTCGCTTCCGGAGGCACCATGTTTGATCACGTCGTGTTCGGCGTCAGCGATTACGCCGCGAGCAAAGCGTTTTTTCTCAAGGCGCTGGAACCGATCGGCATGGCCATCGTTTCGGAGGGGCCGCTCGGAATCGAGCTCAGCGCGGACGGCCAATCGTCATTGTGTCTTTTCCCGACCGACGCGAAGCCTGCGCATCTCCACCTGGCGTTCAGGGCCGGGACCCGCCGGCAAGTCGAGGCGTTCCATCGCGCGGCGCTGGCAGCGGGCGGCCAGGACAATGGTGCGCCCGGCCTGCGCCCGAATTACAGCGGCAAATACTATGCCGCTTTCGTCATCGGCCCGGACGGACACAACATCGAAGTGGTCTGCCACGAACCCGAGGTTTGACAACGCCTCCCTTTGGAACGGAAACATGAACGCCGAGTATTGGTTGCAACGCTGGGAGGAAGGCCGCACGGGATGGCACCACGAATCGGTGATGCCGTTGCTGGAAAAGCACTGGAGCGAAGCCGGCGCCGCGCCCGGCACACGCGTGCTGGTGCCGCTGTGCGGCAAGTCGCTGGACATGTTGTGGCTCGCGCAGCAAGGCCTGCATGTGCTGGGCGTCGAAATCTCGCCCGTGGCGATCGAAGCATTCCTTGCGGAGAACCATCTGCAGGCACGCAAGAGCGAAGCGGCGGACGGCACGCACTACCGGATCGCCGATGCAGCCGCGGAGGGCAGCATCGAAATCATCAATGGCGACGTCTTCGGTGTCGCCGCCGGTCTGCTGGAAGGTTGCGGTGCGTTCTACGATCGTGCCGCGCTGATCGCCTTTCCCGCACCGATGCGCGAGCGACTCGCCCGCGAGGTCTACGCGAAACTTCCGGCCGGGGCGCATGGTCTCTTGATTACCCTGGATTACCCGGCGGGCGAAATGGAAGGACCGCCCTTCAGGGTCGACGAGGCCGAAGTGCACCGGCTGTTCGACGCGCAGTGGGACACCCGGCAAGTTGAGTGTCGCGACATCCTGGCTTCGCAGCCGTCGTTCGCGGAAAAGGGCGTGACGGCCCTGCATACCGCGGTATATGCATTGACGCGTCATCGCTGAACATTCGATCGGATCCACTCGATGAAGCGCATCCTGCTTGTGTTGCTCGCCGCGATCGTCGTGGCCGGCGGAGTGTTGACCATGGGATTGCCGCGCGCGTACGCGGGACGTGCGGCCGACTTTCCAGCAGGCCTGACATGGTTCAACGTTGCGCGGCCGTTGACGCTGGACGATTTGCAAGGCCGCGCGGTGCTGCTGGATTTCTTCACGCCCGGCTGCATCAACTGCATCCACATGCTGCCCGATGAAAAGAAACTGGAGGAACACTTCGGCACGCGGCTGGCCGTGATCGGCATCGACTCGCCCAAGTTCGAGGCATCGAAAACGAAAGACGGGCTGAAATCGTTCATCGAGCGCTACGACCTGCGCCACCCGATTTTGCTCGACCCCGACATGCAGATGTGGAATGCCTACGGCGTGCAGGCCTGGCCGACACTGGTGTTGCTGGGGCCGGACGGCAACGTGGAAAAGACGTTCATCGGCGAGCAGTCCTACGAGCAATTGGCCGGCCCGGTCGAAGCCGCGCTGGTGAACGCGCCGCCGGCCTCGAAGTTGCCCAGGCTGCCGCTGCAACCGATCGCCGCGAAACCCCGCGCACTGGCGACGCCCGGTGGCGTTGCGGTGTCGCCCTCCCTCGTCGCCATCGCCGACACCGGCCACAATCGCATCGTGCTGGCCGACCGCTCCGGCAAGCTGGTTGACGTGATCGGCAGCGGTTGCGAAGGCCGCGCGGATGGCGATTACGCGCACGCGCAGTTCAATCGCCCGCACGGACTCGCCTTCCACGATGGCACGTTGTACGTCGCGGATACCGACAACCAGTTGATCCGGCGCATCGACCTCGCGCACAAGACCGTGGCGACGGTGGCGGGAATTGGCCAACGCGGCTTCGCCATCTCGGGTCAATTTTCCGCGCGCGCGGCCGTGCTCAATTCGCCGTGGGATGTCGCGTGGAGCGACAACGCGCTGTACGTTTCCATGGCGGGCGATCACCAGATCTGGCGTTACGATCTCGCCAATCAAACGATCGGCCCGTGGGCCGGGACCGGCGAAGAAGGCCTGCGTGACGGCGCACGCGGCGATGCGCAATTCGCGCAGCCAAGCGGCATGAGCGTGCACGGCGACACCTTGTACGAAACGGATCCGGAATCTTCGTCCGTGCGTGCGATCGCACTGCCGGAAGGCAGGGTGACCACGCTCGTCGGACGCGGCCTGTTCGACTTCGGCATGCGCAACGGCAACGCGGGTGAAGCGCAACTTCAACATGCCGAAGGCGTCGCGTGGAACGGGGGCAGCCTCTACATCGCCGACACGTTCAACAACGCGTTGCGCAAACTCGATCTCACATCGCACCAAGTCAGCACTGTCGCGGCCCTGCTCAACCGCCCGCTCGCGGTGGCCGCGTTCGCGCCCGACACGCTGCTGGTCGCCGAAGGTGACGGCAACCGGATCGTGGCGGTGACCCTGCCGGATGGCACGGTCAAGCCGTGGCGCATCGCCGACCTTTCTGCACCTCGAACCGGCGCCTGCCGGTGAAGTGTCAACCCATCGCGCCGCGGCTCATCGGGGTCGGCGGCGTGGCGGTGTTTTGCGGCAGTGGCCGCAAGCGATACAGCCCCAGCGCGATCGCGAGTCCGACCAGTGCCATCGCCCCCACGAATATCCCGATGCCGTTCCAGCCGTGCGACGCGTAAAACACGCCGCCCAGCGCACCGGCGATGCTGGAACCCATGTAGTAGCAGAACAGGTACAGCGACGACGCGTGCGCCTTCGCTTCGCCCGCACGGCGACCGACCCAACTGCTGACGGTGGAATGGCCGCCGAAGAAACCGAACGTCAGCACGATTACGCCCGGCACGATTGCCCACAGCGACGACAACATCGTCAGCGCGGTGCCGATCAGCATCAATGCCATCATCGCCCACAGCACCTTGCGTCGGCCCAGCTTGCCGGCAAGATGCCCCACCCATGGCGAGCTGAAGGTGCCGATCAGATAGATGATGAAGATCGCGCCGACCACGGCCTGGCTCAGGTTGTACGGCGGCGCCAGCAATCGGTAGCCGATGTAGTTGTAGACGGTGACGAACGCGCCCAGCAACAGGAATCCTTCCGCGAACAACCACGGCAATCCGCGGTCGTGGAAGATCACGCCGAGGCGCCCGGCCAGCGCATGCCGATTCAACGGCTGCGCCACGAAATGCCGCGACGGCGGAAGCAGTCGCCAGAACATCCACGCACACGCCAAGCCGATGATCGCGACCACGATCACGCCCACGCGCCAGTTCGCGAAATCGGTCAGCACGCCGGTGATCAGCCGCCCCGCCATGCCGCCGATCGCGTTGCCGCTGATGTAGAGGCCCATGCCGAGTCCGATCGATGCGACGTCCATTTCTTCGGCGAGATAGGTCATCGCCACGGCCGGCAGTCCGCTCAGCGTCAGGCCCAGCAGCGTGCGCACGATCAGCAACGTGGTCCAGTCCGGCATCAACGCCGACGCCAGCACCAGTAGCGCAGACGCGAGTGTCGACACGACCATGATGGGCTTGCGGCCCCAGGCGTCCGAAAGCGCACCGACGAACAACATCCCGAACGCCAGCACGAACGTGGTCAGCGAAAGCGACAAGGCGCTGACGGCTTCGCTGACGCCGTAGTCGCGCGTGAATTCCGGCAACAGCGGTTGCACGCAATACAGCAATCCGAAGGTCGCGAAACCGGCTGCGAACAATGCCAGGTTCACGCGCCGGAAGGCCGGCGTGCCGCGACGGATGAAATCGTCGGATGCTGCAGCATCCGGTGCTGAAACGCGCACATCGATCATCCGTGCATCATAGCGATGCACGGACGATTACCGTTTCACCTCACCGGTACCGCCAATGCCCGCGAACCCACAAACCGGCATGCCAGTGGCCGGGCACCCAGACTCGCGCGGGCGCCACCGCGACCACGCGGGCGCGCGGCGGCGCGACCACGCAGCCGCCGAGCGCGAGTCCGGAAAAGCCGGCCAGCACGAGCAATGCAAAAGCACGATGTTTCATGACGCGTCTCCGTGATCGACTTTCACGAGAACGCATCATGGCGATGTGGCGTTGACGCACGCTTCCGGGGAGGTGCCGATTTCGCTCAACGATCGGCGTCAAGGCACTCGATTCCCGCCTTCCCGGGAATGACAAAAAACATGTGGTCAGAGGTCCGCTGGGGGAAGCTTTGATCTTGCTCGTCATCCCGGCGAAAGCCGGGACCCAGTGACTTTCGCGCAAGCACTGAAATGCAAAGGCACTGGCAAACTCGCCGCTTCCCGTGGCTTGCCCTGCGGGCCATCGGCTTCGCCGATGTTCGCTCCCGGCATCCTGCCCTCGCAGTCCGGATATCGCTTCGCGACTGGGTTTGCAGGATTGCAAACGCGAACGCCAAAGGCGGCGCGTAGCGCGAGCGCCATGGATGGCGCGAGTATTCCGGGATGACGGGCGATGGCATCGATCAGGGGTTCGCCAGCACAAATGGCCCGGCTTCAGAATACTGCCGTTTCACCCGCGCAGCAGTTGCATCATCGGCGCGTGATAACGGGCGCCGGCGGCGACGTCGCGCGGGAAAATTGCGTCGATCGCGGCAAGATCGTCGTTGTCCAGCTTCACGTCGACCGCGCCGATGTTTTCGTCCAGGTACTTGATGCGCTTGGTGCCGGGAATCGGCACGATGTGCGCGTTCTGGGCCAACACCCACGCGAGTGCGAGCTGTGAAGGCGTGCAACCCCTGGCTTCGGCCAGCTCGCGCACCTTGTCCACCAGCGCCAGGTTCTTCGCGAAATTCTCGCCCTGGAAACGCGGGCTGTTGCGACGGTAATCGTCGGGCCCGAAATCGTCCTGGCTCTTGATCGCACCGGTCAGGAACCCGCGGCCCAACGGCGAATACGGCACGAAACCGATGCCGAGTTTTTCGCAGGTCTGCAGCACGCCGTCCTCGGGATCGCGCGTCCACAACGAGTATTCGCTTTGCACCGCAGCGATCGGATGCACGGAGTGCGCACGCCCGATGGTTTGCGCGGAAGGCTCGGACAAGCCAAGAAACCGCACCTTGCCGGCACGCACCAACTCGGCCATCGCGCCGACGGTGTCCTCGATCGGCGTTTCGGGATCGACGCGATGCTGGTAGTACAGATCAATGTGATCGACGCCCAAGCGCTTCAGGCTGGCGTCGCACGCCGCGCGCACGTAGTCGGGACGACCGTTGACACTGCGTTTCGTGGAATCCTCAGGGTCGCGCATGATGCCGAACTTGGTCGCGAGAAACACCTCATCCCGACGTTCGTGGATCGCCTTTCCGACCAGCACCTCGTTGGTATGCGGCCCGTAGATGTCGGCGGTGTCGAGGAAGTTCAGGCCGGCATCCAGCGCGTGCTGGATTACCTTGATCGATTCGGCGTCGTCGTGCGCGCCGTAGAACTCGCTCATGCCCATGCAGCCGAGGCCGATGGCGGAAACGCGCGGGCCCTTCGGGCCGAGTGTGCGGAATTTCATGCGGTGTTCTCCATGCTTGTTGAATGATTCGTCCAAACGAGTGAGGTCACGCGGCCTGCGCCTCGGCTGGTACCGGGCCCGGCGCGAAATTCGGTGGCGGTCCCGCATCGATCCAGATCCGGCGCGCGTAGCCCGCGGGTTTGTCGCCGACGCCCACGCCACCGTTCATGCCGATCTGGTGCGATGCATCGAAGAAACTGTACGGGAATTGCGGCGGCAACGCGGACACCGCATCGAGTTCGAGCAGCGTTTCATCTGACAGCACCTTGTCCAGCGCAGCCAGATTGTCGTCGAACTGTTCCAATGTGCGCGCGCCCAGGATCACCGAACCGACGCCTGGCTGGCGCGCCACCCACTGGATCGCGACCTGCGCCATGCTGAGGCCTTCGGCGCGCGCGGCTTTCTCGACGGCTGCGACGATCGCGAAGTTGCGTGGCGTGAACTTGTCCTGGAGCGCCGGCACGCCGCCCTGCCTGAACAAGCCCAGCCGGCCTTCGCTTTCACTGTCTGCGCCACCCCGCGATGGCCGGTACTTGCCGGACAAGAGGCCCATGCCGAGCGGACTCCACGCAGTGATGCCGTAACCGGATTCCTGCGAAAGATCCACGTACTCGCGTTCGATGTTGCGCTCGACCAGCGAGTATTGCAGTTGCAGGTTTACCAGCCCGTGCATGTGCGAGGCGCGCGCCAGTGTCTGGATCTGCGCGGCGTACCAGGCCGGCACATCGGACAGGCCGGCGTAACGGATCTTGCCCGCGCGGGTGAGGTCGTCCAGCGTCTGCAGCACTTCTTCGGCCGGGGTGATCCGGTCCCACGTGTGCAGCAGGAGCAGATCGACGTAGTCGGTGTCGAGGCGCCGCAATGATCCTTCCACCGCGCGCAGCATGTTCTTGCGGCCGTTGCCGCCCGCGTTCGGATTGCCGGCTTCGGCGTTGTAGCTGAACTTGGTGGCCAGCACCACCCGATCGCGGGTGCCGCTGTCGGCGAGGAATTTGCCCAGCAGCGTTTCGCTTTCGCCATTGGTATAGAGGTCGGCGGTGTCGATGAAGTTGCCGCCCGCGGCCACGTAACGATCGAACATCGTGCGGGCGCTGCGCTCGTCCGTGCCCCAGCCCCAACTCTCGCCGAAAGTCATGGTGCCGAGTGCGAGCCGGCTGACGCGAAGTCCGGAGCGGCCGAGCGTGAAGTATTGACTGAGTGACATCGTGAGTTCCTTTCGTTGAATGGCCCGGCGCAAATTGTGCGACTTGCATTGCGCAGGAAAAATCCCGATCCTCTGGATGGTCTTTCAAGCAGGGCTAAACAATGCCGCACGATCACAGTCCCGCCCTGCGCGCCTTCGTGCTGATCGCGCGCCACGGCAGCTTCACCCGCGCGGGCCGCGAAATCGGCGTGACCGCCTCGGCCTTGAGCCAGACGCTGGCGCAATTCGAACGGCAGCTCGGCGTTCGCCTGCTGGCGCGCACCACGCGACAGGTCGGCCTGACCGAAGCCGGCCGCGCATTCCTCGAGCGCATCGCGCCGGCGCTGGGCGTGATCGACGATGCAGTGGACAGCGCGCGCCAGTACGGCGAACGCCCGGCCGGCACCCTGCGCATTACCGCCGCGATGGGATCAATGCTCGCACCGCATCTTGCCGCATTCATCGCGGCCTACCCCGAGATCACGCTGGAGATCAACGTCGACAGCGCGCTTTCCGATCTGGTCGCGCAAGGCTTCGATGCCGGCATCCGGTTGGGCGAACGTCTTGAGAAGGACATGATCGCGGTGCCGCTGGGCGGGCCGATGCGGTCGGTGGTGGCGGGCTCACCGGCGTATTTCAAGCGCCACGGGAAGCCGACGCATCCGCGCGATCTGTCGCAACACAACTGCGCGCGATTCCGCTTCGCCAGCGGTGGCCTTTACAACTGGGAGTTCGCGCACCCTGCGGGGCCGAAGCGCGGACGCTGGTTCGAGATCGAGGTCGGCGGCAACCTGATCGTCAACGACAACGCACTGGCACGCGCTGCGGCATGCAGTGGCATCGCCCTCACCCACGTGCCCGCGCCCTCGTTGCAGGCGGACCTCGACAACGGACGGCTGGAAACCGCATTGGATCGCTGGTTGCCCGCCTATGACGGCCTGTATCTCTATTACCCCACTCGCTACCAGATGCCGCCGAAGCTGCGCGTCTTCATCGATTTCCTGAAGCAGCGAACGGGATGACGCACACGCGTGTCAACGCAACGCGCTTGTCCGCGTTGAGAGGTTATGGGAATCCCTCCACCGTGCGCGCAGAAGCTGACTGTATGCCATATCGCCCGCACGCCATCACGCAAATTTAGCGAACCCGCGTCGCGGATCGGCGACCATCCATCCACCACCACCGAGGACACCTCGATGCACAAACCCCTCTTCCGCTCCGCCTTGCTTGCCACGGCGCTCGCCTGCTCGTCGCTCGCCTTTGCAGCGGCACCGCCGTCGGCCGGCACCGCCGCCACAGGCATGTCGCAGCCCGCCAAACATCGCGGCGGGCACCACATGAACGGGCACCACATGAA
>JAICIW010000039.1 GCA_025928735.1 Rhodanobacteraceae bacterium
ATGGCGGCCCAGCCAGAACACCACCAATGCGATCGCCATCAACGCGCCTGGAATGCCGAACGCGATGGCGGGCCCGAGATCGCGCAGGAACAGCGGCATCAGCAACGACGCGAAGAACGAACCGAAATTGATGATCCAGTAGAAGCCGTCGTAGACGAGCTTCGCGCGATGCTTGTTGCTGGAATCGAACTGGTCGCCGACGAACGCCGACACCAACGGTTTGATGCCGCCGGAACCGAGCGCGATCAGGAACAACCCGGTGTAGAAGCCGGTGCGATTGCCCTCGAACAGCGCGAGGCAGGCATGCCCGATCACGTAAACCACCGACAGCCACAACACCGTGTGGTACTTGCCGAAGAACCGGTCCGCGATCCAGCCGCCCAGCAGCGGGAAGAAGTACACGCCGATCACGAACGTGTGGAAAACGTCCTTGGCGGCCAGCGCGCGTTCGTCCATTGGGAGGAACAGCAGCAACGTCGACACCAGGAACGGCGTCAGGATGTTGCGCATCCCATAGAAACTGAAGCGCTCGCATCCCTCGGTGGCAATGATGTAAGGGATCTGGCGAGGCAGTGCTGCGGACGCTGGAGCAGCGGCGGTGGCGGCGGTCGTCGTCATCGTCGTGGAATTGGAAATGGGTAAACCGAGCATAGTGGTTTTGCGCCCTCGCGTCCGGGCGTGAACCGGCCATTCGCGCGGCGTGCCCGTTGTGCTCCATTAACCCCGCTGCAGCATCTGCGGTTTAGGATAGGGCTTTGTAGCGGAGCACCCAGATGAACATCACGGAAGAAGGAAGGACAGCCATGCAGAATGGAGCGGAAGCTATGTCAAGCGCAAAGGAACACATGCGGCACGGCGCCAATGTGGTCGCCGACCAAGGTCAGGAGGTGGCGAGCAAGGCTTGGCGGGGCGCGCAACGCGCCGGCGATCAAGTGAGCGGTTTCGTGCATCGCCGGCCGGTGGAAACCGCGCTGTTGAGTGCGGCCGCGGCATGCCTGATCACGGGCTTGGCATTCTGGGCCACGCGTCCCGATTGACCAGCCGTCAGTCGCTGCCTGACCGGAATCGCTTCACCACCACCGGCACCAGCGCCAGCAACCCCAACCCGACCAGCGGCAGCCAGATGTGTGGTTCCGTGATCAGGTTGGGGGTCAGGCCTTGGCCTTCGGCGATGGATTGACTGAGGCCGGCACCGATCGCGGTTTCGAACACCAGCATGATCACGCCGCCGAGCGCGGTCGCGAGAGTGAACAACCATACCGGGCAACGCAGCCATGCCAGTGCCACCGTGATGCCGCCGAACGGAAACAGCGGCACCAGGCGCAGGAACAGCGTGTACGAGACCGGATTGGTCTGGTAGCCCTGTCGCACGCGTTCCACGAATTTCGGCGGCGGGCGTTTGCCCGCGCTGAACGCGTGTCGTGCGGCGTAGAACAGCAGCAACGAGCCGAGCAGCTCGCCCACCAGCGACAGTCCGATCGCCGGACCCATTCCGAACAGCATCCCTCCGGCAATGATGATGAACAGCGGGCCGGGCAGTGCGGTCGCGATCGAGATCGTCAGCACCGCCACGTACACCACGTAGGTCAGCACGGGCCGTGCCGCGATCTCATGCGACCAGTTTGCCTGCTCGGCCATGATGTGGTGCGGGGAAAGTTGCTCCAGCATGCCGCTTGCGCCCACCGCCACCCCGATCGCGATCAGGATCACCAGTGGGATGAATGCGCGCAATCGGCTCATGGCTCGGGGGCGAACGAAATGACGGAAGAATAGCCGGTCCATGGCAGCGCCATGTGGCCTTGGGCCATGTCTGATCTGCGTCAATTCAGTAGCGCGCGCCACCCCTTGCCGCATACAGGCGAAGAACATCGCGAGCGGCTTCGCGCCGGAGATCGCGCTGCACCCGGATACCACGGTTTTCCAGTTCGCCCATCCAGTCCGACGGCAGCGGACCCTCATCGAAGCCGGCAAGGGCTTCGGTGTCTTCAGTGCGCGCCGCGACCAGCAGTTCGTTGATGCCGGCCCACACGATCGCACCGTAGCACTGGCAGCAAGGCTGCGAACTCGAGGCCAGCGCGTAGCGGCCTCCGGCCTCTTCGAGGCGCGCACGCCCCAGCTTCTGTTGCGCGCCTGCCAGCGCGACGATTTCCGCGTGCGCCAACGAGGACTTCAGCAACTCGACTCGATTGACGCCGACCGCGATGATTCGGCCAGCCTCGTCGAAGATGGCGGCGCCGAACGGGCCGCCCGTGGCATATTCCACATTCGACCGCGCGAGCTGAATCGCCAGCGCGATCCGCGCATCGGCGTCGCGGCAGGTTCGCGAGAAATCGACCGATTCCGCAATCCATGCAGGCAGCGTTGGAACCTGATGATCCATTCCGCCATGTTCGTCCATGATCCCACGCTAGCACGGCCGACCTGAAAATTCGGCCAGTGGTTCGGGCAGTGCGGTTCGACCACGGCGGTCATTCAAGGTATGGCGGCGCAGCCATGACGCCAGCCGATGCTGTCAGGTCTCGAGCGCAGGCAGATTGAACGTGCCGTCGACCACCTCGACGAAATTGCGTTCTTCCTTCAGGATGAAACGCTTGTCTTGGGCGAACGCGAAATTCCGTTTGCCTTCCCCGTCCTGGCGCAAACGCTGCTGGTACGTCTCGTAGGCGGCGAGGTCATCGAATCCGATCAGTCCCCAACCGACGTAATTGGTGCCCTGCCACGGCAGGAAATAGCCGATCAGGTCGCCACCGCAGCGGGGAATGACCTTGCCCCAGGTTTCAGCGTAAGTCTCGAAGGCGTCGCGTTGGAATGGATCGATTTCGTAGCGGATGATGCAAACGATCTTCATGCGGTGTCTTCCTGCTTCGGGTTGTTGGGGGGCAGCGCGGCTTGCGGACGCTGGCAGCGCACCGACGATCGCCACGGCCGCCACGGCCACGCCGGCGCCGAGAAACGCCCGCCGCGTCACGTTGCGCGGCACTTCGTTTTTTTTCGGGTGCGATGCAGGCATGGTCGTGGACGGCTCGGCTGGGGCGCTGGACGGGCGCTGCCCGCGTGCAGCATGTTGCGCCTTGTGCCGCGTCGATACTTCGATTACCGTAAAAGCATGGATGTTGGTGACGCCGATGCACGCCTCTCCGCCGTGGCCGCGGCCATCGCCGAGCCGGCAAGAACGCAGATGCTGTGCCGTTTGCTGGATGGCTGTGCCCGGACCAGCACGGAACTGGCGATTGTCGCGGGCGTGAGCCCCTCGACTGCGAGTGTCCACTTGGCCAGGCTGGCCGGGCAGAAACTGGTCAAGGTTACGCCACAGGGACGGCATCGCTACTACAGCCTCTGCGACGCGAACGTGGCCGCAGCGATCGAAGCACTGATCCTGGTTGCAGGTGCGCCGCGCCAACCCTTCGAGCCCGCTACCCCCGATCCCTTGCGCAGCGCGCGCACGTGCTACGACCACATGGCCGGCAGACTTGCCGTGGCGTTGCACGATGGGCTGTTCGAACTGCGCTGGCTGTCCCGATCGAATGAGAACGACTACGACGTGACGCGCAAGGGCGTCGAAGGATTCGCGGAGCTGGACGTTGATGTGGCCGCGGCGCGTGCGGCGCGGCGGCGCTTCGCCTGCGGATGCCTGGACTGGAGCGAGCGTCGCCCGCACCTTGCCGGCGCGCTCGGGGCGGCGTTGCTCGCGAGCGCGTTGCGTCGGGGCTGGATGATACGCGACCTTGACAGCCGGGCGCTTGCCATCACCCGCAAGGGGCGAAGGGTTTTGCGCGAACGTTTCGGCGTCGAGGTTTGACGCGCGCAGGTCCGCGTTTTACAACCGGCGGCGGCGCCCGAAAATCAGCGAAACGATGAACAGGATGATGAAGATGACGAACAGGACCTTCGCGATGCCAGCTGCCAACCCGGCGACACCGAAGAACCCGAAGAAGCCGGCGATCAGCGCGATGATCAGAAAAACGATGGCGTAATAAAGCATCGGAACTCTCCTTGTGCCAGGGCACTGGCGTGGTGTCGCATTTACCCGCTCGATCGTGATGCCGCATTCGTGAAAGGCTCCGGACAAGTCGATCCTTCACTTGTCCGGAGGGGTTCCCGCGGTGTCGGCACACCGGCGGGATGCCGGTCGGGCGCGGAGGGGTCGGGCCCGATCGGCGCGGCTTCATCCCTGAAGTCGCCGGAAACGCTGCTGTGTTTCCGGGTCCAAGGTCGGCGCGCGGACGTCGCGACTCCATGCGAGCGTCCGCGCACCGACACGCTACAACGCGCTCTCGAACTCATGGACCTGCAGCCGTGCCTCCCGGCGGTCCACGCCGTACCTATCCTGCAGGACGCGCACAAGGTACTCCGCGCTGCCACCGGCAAACAGGACATCATCCGCAGTCAACTTGCGCCAACGGCGCTGCAACCTGTCGGAGATCGACGACCATTGCTGCTTGATCGGGTCATGCCCGGTAGCAAACATGGCCGGCTCGACGGTCGGTTCGAGGGCGAACATCCGGATCAGTCCTTGGACTTCAGGCCCGCAGCGTCGACGTCCTTCACGCCCTTGACGCTTTTCGCGACGGCCACGGCCTTGTCGACTGCATTTTCGGTGGCGAGTACGCCGGTCAAAGTCACGACGCCATCGACGGTTTTCACGGTCACGTCCGTGCTCTTGACGCCATTGGTGGTAGCGAGTTCGCTTTTCACCTTGGTCGTGATCCATGCATCACTCACGGCCTGGCCAGCACTGGACGAATGATCGGTCGTCGGTGCGGTCTGCTGGGCCGCCAGGGCCACGCCGGTGGACATGCCGAAGCTGACCGCGGCGGCGAGCGCGATGACGGCGAGGTGGCGAGAGTGCTTCATCGTGTTCTCCTGTTGTGTCGGGTGCAACTGTTGTGTCGGGTGCAACGTCGCTGAGCGACGATGCGGATCGAACGTAGCAACGGGAAAATGACCAACTCCTAACCGCACCCCGCGAGACACCGGATTCGATACCGTGCTCGTTCAGGTTCGTGGCGCAGGGGATGCCGAAAGCCGCATGAAAGCTGGCTTTTCGGCCGGACGTGCCCGGCTCGCACGCGTCCCGAATCTTCAGGATGCGTTCGGATTCAAGTAAAAAATCCGTCGAACAGGCGTGACGAGTGCGCGAAGGCGGAACCCATCAGCGGAATTCAGCGCCCGCCTTGCGCCCACGTGTCGCGCAAGGTCACCGCGCGATTGAACACGGGCCGGTCGCTCGAATGATCGTGGCGGTCGGCGACGAAATAACCGGTGCGTTCGAACTGGAAATGTTGCTCGGGCGCGGCATCGCGCAACGATGGCTCCAGATGCGCGCGTACGCTCCGGCGCGAGTCCGGGTTCAGGTGATCCAGCCAGGTTTTGCCATCGGCATCATTGTCGGGGTCGGCGGTGTCGAACAGGCGGTCATACACACGCACCTCGGCTTCCACCGCATGCCTCGCGCTGACCCATTGGATAGTGCCTTTCACCTTCCGATTGGCACCTTCCATGCCGTGGCGTGATTCCGGATCGAGCGTGCAGCGAAGTTCCGATACGTTGCCGGATGAATCCTTGATCATTTCGTCGCAGCGCACGATGCCGACCCCGCGCAGGCGCACTTCGCCGCCGGGCACCAGTCGCTTGAAACCCTTGGGCGGCACTTCGGCAAAATCCTCGCGCTCGATCAGCACGTCGCGCGAGAACGGCACCTCGCGTGTACCGAACGATTCGTCCTTGGGATGATTCGGAAACGCCAGCGTTTCCTCGTGATCGTCCGGCAGATTGGTGATCACGAGTCGCAGCGGATCCAGCACCGCCATCCGGCGCGGTGCGTGCGCATCCAGATCCTCGCGTACGCAGTTCTCCAGCACGCCGTAATCGATCACGCTGTTCTGCTTGGAAAGCCCGGCGCGTTCCCAGAACATCCGGATCGCGGCGGCGGTGAAGCCGCGTCGGCGCACGCCGGCCAGTGTCGGCATGCGTGGATCGTCCCAGCCGTCCACGCGCCCGTCGTTCACCAGTTCCAGCAGCTTGCGCTTGCTCATCACGGTGTACGAGAGATTGCCACGCGCGAATTCGATCTGGCGCGGTTTCGATGGCACGGTGCGCAGGCCCTTGTCGACCAGCGGCTGCCACAGTTCCCGATGGTTCGGGAGATCGGCGTTGTCGACGCACCAGTCGTACAGCGGGCGGTGATCCTCGAACTCCAGCGTGCAGAACGAATGCGTGATGCCTTCCAGCGCATCCGACAGCGAATGCGCGAAGTCGTACATCGGATAGATCGGCCACGTATCGCCGGTGTTCTGGTGGGTCACTTTGCGGATGCGGTACAGCGCGGGATCGCGCAGGTTGATGTTGCCGGAAGCCATCTCGATCTTGGCGCGAAGCGTGCGCGAACCATCGGCGAATTCGCCAGCGCGCATGCGGCGGAACAGGTCCAGGTTTTCTTCGACCGAACGATCGCGGTACGGCGAATCACGGCCGGGCTCGGTCAGCGTCCCGCGGAATTCGCGCACCTGTTCGGCATCGAGATCGTCCACATAGGCGTTGCCATCCCCGATCAGTTTCAGCGCGGCACGATAGAACACTTCGAAATAGTCGGACGCATGGCGCAGCTCGCTCCACTCGAACCCAAGCCAGCGCACCGAGTCCTTGATGCCTTCCACGAATGCGGGGTCTTCCTTGCCCGGATTGGTGTCGTCGAGCCGCAGATTGCAGGTGCCGCCGAACTCGCGCGCAACGCCGAAATCGAGACAGATCGCCTTGGCATGTCCGAGGTGCAGATGTCCATTCGGTTCCGGCGGAAAACGCGTGGCGACGCGACCGTCGTGCTTGCCCGAGGCTTGGTCGGCCAGCACGATCTGGCGGATGAAATTGGTGACGACGGGGGCGTGTTCGTCCGCCATGGAAACGTCCGGCAAAGGTCAAAGCCGGCAGTTTAACGAGGCGTTCGGAAAAACGCTTGAAAGTAAGTTCCACCCGGAGCGGCTTTGGTGAAAAGTCAGGCCAAGGATGGCCGTTCCGGAGTTTGGCAATGGCTTGCCCGGACGGATGCAGCGGGGTTCGAGAAGCAGCGATCATGGACGATCGCAAAACGAAACGATCGCAAAAATATGTGCTAGTTTGGAGCCATGCGAACGGTCTACCACGCCGAAGGCATCGTCGATGCGCATCTTGTCAAGGACGCGCTGGAGCAAGCTGGCATCCCGGCGTTCGTCAACGGCGAATACCTGATCGGCGGAATGGGGCAGTTGCCCGCGCGGGACTTCCTGACCGTGAGCGTGCCCGACGTTGCGGTCGAAGCGGCCGTGCCGGTGGTGCGCGAAGTGACGGATCTGCTCCGCACGCCGGAATCCGAAGCGGTCCCGCAACACGCGCCGCCGCTGCACCTGAAGCCTGCGGCTACTTGAGCGAGGTCGCGGTCAGCGCGGAGATCGATGACGCGCTGCGCGCACGGCTTGCCGCGCACGTCCGCGATGTGCCGAATTTCCCGTCGCCCGGCGTGCTGTTCAAGGACATCACGCCACTGCTGGCCGATGCGCGGGCCTTGCGCGATTGCGTGGACGCGTTGGCGGCGCCTTGGCGCGGCGCGGGGCTCGATGCGATTTGCGGGATCGAGGCGCGCGGCTTCATCTTCGGTGCGGCGCTGGCGCGCGCGCTGGATGTCGGCTTCGTGCCGCTGCGCAAGGCCGGCAAGTTGCCGGCGGCCACCCGCGGCGTCGAATATCTTCTCGAATACGGCTCCGCACGATTGGAAGCCCACGCGGATGCGCTCACTTCCGGCGCGCGCGTGCTGATCGTCGACGACGTGCTGGCGACCGGCGGCACGTTGGCGGCCGGCTTCGAACTGGTGCAAAGCCTCGACGCCGAGGTCGCGGGCGCTGCGGTGGTGATCGAACTCGCATTCCTCGCGGGACGCGCGCGCTGGCCCGCAGATGTGCCGCTGCAGGCGCTGCTCCGCTATTGATCGCCCGTGCTTCCGCAGGTTGCGCTGAATGCCATGAAGCCCGACACGTCGCGTCGAAGACGTTGGGCTTCCGCCGATGAAGCCGGCGTCAGCCCAATCTAACCGCGCGGTGTGGTTTGCCGGAACGTGGGACGTTGCGCCAGCACCACTTGGGTGTGGAACGGTTCGCCCGCGCGCAGCCCGGAAATCTCGACCTTGCTGCCGGGTGCCATTTCCGCTTCGCGGGTGCGCAATCCGGCGGGGTCGATGATGGGTTGCTTGTCCATCTTCAGCAGCACGTCGCCCGTCTGCAGCCCCGCCTGGGCCGCCGGGCCGCCCGGGTAAATGTCGACCACCATCGCGCCGCGCGCGGCGGCTGGCAGACCGGAATCGGCGGAGATCATCACGTTGCCGACTTCCACGCCCAACCAGCCCCGCACCACCCGGCCGTGCTCCACGATCTGCTCCAGCACGCGCTTGGCGGTGCGCACCGGAATCGCGAAGCCGATGCCCTGGGCGCCGGCATCGCGATCGAACATCGCGGTGTTGATGCCGATCAGTTCGCCTTTGGCGTTCACCAGCGCGCCACCGGAGTTGCCGGAGTTGATGGCGGCGTCGGTCTGGATGAAATCCTCGTACGGCGACAGGACCAACTGTCGCTGCAGCGCGCTGACGATGCCCATCGTCACCGTCTGACCGATGCCGAACGGGTTGCCGATCGCCAGCACCACGTCGCCTACGCGCGGCGCTTCGCCGTCGACCTGGATCGTGGGCAATGTGCCGGCGTCGATCTTCAGCACCGCGAGGTCGGTATCCGGGTCGGTGCCGATCACCCGCGCATGCGCCACGCGGCCATCGTGCAGCATCACCTGGATGTCGTCCGCGCCCGAGATCACGTGGTTGTTGGTGAGTACGTAACCGTCGGAGGTGAAGATCACGCCGGAGCCGAGGCTCTGTTCGCGACGTTTCAGCGCCGGCGCGGCCATGCCGCCCCACAGTCGCTGCAGGATCGGATCGGGAAACACCGCCAGCGGCCGCTCGGTGACGGTCTTGTCGGCATAGATGTTCACCACTGCGGGCGTCGCCTTGGCGACGGCATCGGCGTAGGAAGCGGGACCCGCCGCCGGCGCCTCGAAAGCCGGGCGCGCGGAGGTGTTGGTGCTTGCGGGATGCCCGCCGCGCAGGCCGTCGCGCAGGTGCGCGCCCACGCCCGGCCACGCGAGGCTGATCAGAAAGGCGGCCGCAAGACCCACCACCACGAATTGCAGGATGAACAGTAGCGGGCGAAGCTTGCCAAGCATGGGGAATGCGGCCTCGTCGGACGCCGTCGGATTGTGCGCTCACGAGGCGAACGCTAAACTAACACGATTTTGGGGCCCGATGAATGACGGGACTGCGGTCGTGGCCGACCGTTCGTACGTTCCGTGCGCATCGGACAACACCGACCGCGGCGTGGTTCAAATGTCGCGACTACAGGCAGTGCGGAGAGGCTGATGGCGGACGAAAGCATCAACAAGGGTCGACGCAGGTTCCTCACGGCATCCACGGCCGTGATTGGCGGCGCCGGTTTGGCCATCACGGCGATTCCATTCGTCGAAACCTGGTTGCCCAGCGCGCGCGCCGAGGCGGCCGGCGCCCCGGTGACCGTCGCGATCGGCAAGATCGAACCCGGCCAGATGGTGCGCTACGGCTGGCAAAGCCAGCCGGTGTTCGTAGTGAATCGCACCCCCGAACAATTGCAATGGCTGCCCAAGCAGGACCCGCTGCTGCGTGATCCGCAGTCGAAGGAGTCCGAGCAGCCGAAGTATTGCCAGAACGCCACGCGCTCCATCAAACCCGAGTGGATGGTGCTGATCGGCATCTGCACCCACCTGGGTTGCGTGCCCGACTACAAAGGCGAGGTGAAGCCCGAACCGTTCGACCCGAACTGGAAGGGCGGCTTCTACTGCCCGTGCCATCACTCCCGCTACGACGTGGCGGCGCGCGTTTATCAAGGCGTCCCGGCGCCGCTGAACATGGTGGTGCCGCCGTACCACTTCGTCGATGACACCCATATCCAGATCGGCGTCGATCCGAAAGGAGCCGCGTAATGGGCGCGTTCACGCAATGGTTCAACGAGCGCACGCCGGGGCTGGGCGCGGTCTACAAGAAGCACATGACGGGCTACTACGCGCCCAGGAACTTCAACGTCATGTACTACTTCGGTTCGCTGGCGCTGCTGGTGCTGGTGAACCAGATCGTCACCGGTATCTTCCTGACGATGTTCTACACGCCGACTGCGGCCGGCGCGTTCGATTCCGTTCAATACATCATGCGCGACGTGCACTGGGGCTGGCTGGTGCGATACATGCACGTGACCGGCGCCTCGATGTTCTTCATCGTGGTGTACCTGCACATGTTCCGCGGGCTGATGTACGGCTCGTACAAGAAGCCTCGCGAATTGGTCTGGCTGCTGGGCATGCTGATCTTCCTGGCGCTGATGGCCGAGGCCTTCATGGGCTATGTGTTGCCGTGGGGCAACATGTCGTTCTGGGGCGCCAAGGTGATCATCACCCTGTTCAGCGCGGTGCCGGTGATCGGCTCGCAACTGGTGGACTGGATCATGGGCAGCTTCGTGCCGTCCGATCCCACCCTGAACCGCTTCTTTGCGCTGCACGTGGTGGCGCTGCCACTGGTGTTGCTGCTGCTGGTGGTGCTGCATCTGGGCGCGCTGCATGAAGTGGGTTCCAACAACCCCGACGGCGTCGAGATCAAGAAGCACAAGGGCCCGGATGGCCACCCGCTGGATGGCATTCCGTTCCATCCGTACTACACATTGAAGGATCTGGTCGGCGTGGGCGTGTTCCTGATCATTTGCGCCGTCATCATTTTCTTCGAGCCGACCGTGGGCGGGTTCTTCCTCGAACACGACAACTCGATCCCGGCCAACGATCTGGTGACGCCGGCCACGATCAAACCCGTGTGGTACTTCTCGCCGTTCTACGCGATCCTGCGGATGATTCCGAGCAAGGGCTTCGGCGTGCTGGCGATGGCGCTGTCGATCATCGTGCTGTTCCTGGTGCCGTGGCTGGATCGCGGCAAGGTCAAGTCGGTCCGCTACCGCGGCGTTGGCTACAAGGTGGCACTGACGATTTTCGCGATCGTGTTCATCCTGCTGGCCGCGATCGGCGCCGACCTTACGCCCGGCTGGATCGTGTCCATCTTCGGCCCCAATGCCGACATCACCACG
>JAICIW010000278.1 GCA_025928735.1 Rhodanobacteraceae bacterium
GCCAAGGCCAACACAAGCAACAACGCCAGCAAGACGGGAACAACCTTGAGACCGCGCGATGGAGCTGGCCGACAGCCTGGACGACGAGCAGAACCGCCATGTGCGGGAAGGTTTGAGCGAAGAGGAACTGGCATTGTTCGACCTGCTCAAGCGCGACGGCCTGGGCAAGAACGACCGCGAACGCGTCAAGCAGGCCAGCCGCGACCTGCTGGCAGCCATCCAGCAGCGCCTTGGGCAACTTGACCGTTTCTGGGAAAAAGAGCAGGCCAAGTCAGATGTGGAAGTGTTCATCCTCGACAAGGTCTACGCCGACCTGCCAATGCCGCCGTTCACCGCCGCCGACAAGGAAGCGGTCGCCGCTCACGTTTACCAGCACGTCTGGCAGCAGGCATTGCGGGGCGATGCGGCACGGGCGTGATTGAGAGAGTTGCAGATACGGCGTCCGGAGGGGGACGTCCTTCGCCAGCGGATGTCCGGTGTGCGGGACGTGCCAAACCATGCCAAGGCACGACGCAACGCTGTGACGGGTCGACAAGCGGCAGTTTCGCTGCGTCGTCAAGCCGCGGCCGCAGCATCCAGCAATACATCCACGCCGGCTTCGGGCGCGATCGACGCGGCGGGAATCGCATCGCCGCGCTGCCAGGCCGCGACCGCATCACGCTTGCCGGCACCTTCGACCAGATACAGAACGTTGCGGGCATTGGACAGCCGCTGGGCACTCAGCGATACCCGTTCTGGTGGCGGCTTGGGTGCCTTGAACACCGCGATCGCGTCGGGCGAATCAGCGTGCATGCCCCAGTCTTGGCCGGGGAACAAGCTGGCGGTGTGGCCATCTTCGCCCAGGCCCAGCAGCAGGAGATCGAAGGTGTCCACGCTGCGCAGTTCGCGCGCGTACAACGCGGCGGCTTCGCGCGCGCCGGACTCGGCAGGAATCGCGTGCACGTTGCCGACCGGAATCGCGACGTGGTCCAGCCATTCATCGCGTGCCATTTTGCTGTTGCGTTCCGGATCATCGGGTGGCGCGCATCGCTCGTCGCCGAACCAGACGTGCCAGCAGGTCCAGTCGGCGTCGGCATTGCGCAGCGCGCGATACAGCTTGCGCGGCGTGTTGCCGCCTGCAAGCACGATGTCGAATGCCCCGTGTTGCGCAATGGCCGCGCGCGCGGCAGCCGTCACTCGCGCAAGCGCATCGGCAAGCAACGCACCGTCATCGGGAAACAGGTGCCAACGCACCGTTTGCGCGGGCAGGACGGCTGGAACGCGGGTCATTCCTTCTTCATCGCGTGGCCGCCGAATTCGTTGCGCATCGCCGACAGCAGTTTGTCGGAGAACGAATCCGTGTCACGCGAGCGCAGGCGTTCGATCAGCGAGGCCGTGATGATAGGCGCGGGCACATCGAGGTCGATGGCCTCGGCCACGGTCCAACGGCCTTCGCCGGAGTCGACCACGTAGGGCGCGAGGCCCTCCATTTCGGGATTGCGCTGCAGCGCGTCGGCGGTGAGGTCGAGCAGCCACGAGCGCACCACCGAACCGTAGCGCCAGATCTCGGCGATCTGCCCGAGGTCGAGCTTGAACTCATCCTTGTGCTTGAAGATCGAGAAGCCTTCCGCGTAAGCCTGCATCATGCCGTACTCGATGCCGTTGTGGACCATCTTGACGAAGTGTCCCGCACCGACCGGACCGACGCGGCCCCAGCCCTTGTTCTTGCCAGGCGCCAGCACTTCGAAGATCGTCTTCAGGCGCTCGACGACTTTTTCGTCGCCGCCGACCATCATGCTGTAGCCTTCCTTGAGCCCCCACACGCCGCCGCTGGTACCGCAATCGACGTAGTCGATGCCCTTGGCGGACAGCAAACCGGCGTGGCGCTGGTCGTCCTTGTAGTTGGAATTGCCGCCGTCGATCACGACGTCGCCCTTGTCGAGCCGATCGTTCAACGCCGCGACGGTCTCATCCACGATCCTGCCGGACGGCACCATCATCCATACCGCGCGCGGCGCCTGCAATGCTTCGACCAACTTGTCGAGCGAATCGACGGACCTGCCGCCGGCATCGGCGAGCGCCTCGCGCGCCTTCTCGTTCGGGTCGAATCCGATCACGTCGTGACCGCCTTTCATCAGCCGCTGGGCCATGAAATTGCCCATCTTGCCGAGGCCGATCATTCCGAGTTGCATGGCGTTCTCCCAGGAAATATTGACGCGAAGCTTTGCATCGCGAAACGGCGATGGTAACGCGCGCTGCGGAGCGTCGCGAATCGAGGGGGCTATTCGACGGGCTTCAGTCGCCGCTTGTTGACATGGAACGGCGCACCGCCCTCGGTGGCCTTGCCCTGGAAATAGTTGCGCTGCCACTTCTTCGCGACCGTGGCCGGGTCGCCCTCGCGCAACAGCTTGTTGAATTCGGCGCGCGACTCGCCCCACTCGACGTAGTCCGCTTTCAATTTCGGGTCGTCCTCGATGCGGGCGTGCTTCGGCGCAACCTCGTCCAGCAAGGCATGCGGACACAAGGTGATGAAGCAGAACGGATCGCCCTTCCGAAAACGCACCGTGCACGGCCGGATGAATCGCCAGTTCATCGTGAACGGAAACGGCAGCCAGTCGGTTTCGACCATGCCGTCGAGTGCATGGATGCCATCCTTCGCATCGTTCGGCGCGCCGCGCACCCACAGGCCCCAGCCCGGCGAGGTGCGGAACAGCCAGCCGGTGTGGAAGGTGAGGATGCCATGTGCGAAGTGCGAGGTGATCAGCGCGCGCAACGCATTCGGATCGACGCCGGGTGCGCGCGCGGTGATCGCGTTGATGTCCTGGTTGCCGTTCCAGGTCACCTCGAAATCCAGCGGGCAAGTGATCTCCCAGCCGCTGGTGTTGGCCATGGCAAGCGGCAGGCAGCGGTACGCGTAGTGATCGTTGGTGGCATCCATCCACGCACGGTCGCGGCGCCCCGGAATGATGGGTGCGGCCTGCGGACCGAGCTGGTAGCAGGTGAGCTGCGGCGTGGCGCCGGCCGGCAACGCCTCCAGCTTCGGCACGTCCAGCGTGTGCACGGGACACGTCGCTGATTCGGTCGCGATTTCGGACATCGTCGTTTCTCCGATTGCGGGCGGGTGAATGGCGGCGCCGCCCCACATGGCATCCTTTGCCGCATCGCCGCCCACGTCAAGTTGCGTCGCCGCAATGGGCCGCGCTACCGGGAGGCTTTCACGAACGATTGAGGCGAAGGCGCGCATACTCCGTATGTTGTGCGAGTTACGCACGATGGAAGGATGCCCGACCATGCCTGCCGATTCACGATCCTGTCTGGAATACTCCCTGCTGGGCGACGCCGGTTACGCGGTGCTTCTGACCTCCGCGGGCGCAGGGTGCAGCCGCTGGAAAGGGCTGACGGTCAGCCGCTGGCGCGCGGGGGATCGCGGCGGCGAGCAGGGCGGTTACGTTTTTGTTCGCGACACCGCGGACGGGACAACGTGGTCGGCGACGGCGTTGCCGTGTGGCGGCGCGTCGCGACACTGGTTCGACGGCGCAATGGCGCGGTTCGAGCGGCGCGACGGCACATTCAGCACCACGCTCGAAATCGCGATCGATCCGGATCATGCGGTCGAAGTACGCGGCGTCGGAATCCGGAACGACGGACTGGTCGAGCGCGAAATCGAACTGACCTCGTAC
>JAICIW010000109.1 GCA_025928735.1 Rhodanobacteraceae bacterium
GTCAGCCGCGCCACCGCACGCGCCGACAAGCCCTCGCCGTCGTAGCGCGCCAGCACCGCCATCACTCGCCATTCGGTGGTGCCGAGGTTGAAGCGCTTCTGATATTCGTCCGCAATCACCTGGCTGACCGTGTTGGACACGATCGACAACTGATACGGGACGAATTTTTCAAGTTCGATGGGGGCGTGGCGGGGCATCTGCGTCGCGACTTGCAAATGGTTTCATCTGAAACTATTGTAATGCTCGGTTTTGCGATCGTCCATGATCGCCGCCTAGCCGAAACTTTCGAAACATCAAGGTTCTCGGTCCACCAACACCAGAACGGGCTTCCTGCCCTGACTTTTCACCAAGAGCCCGCGCCACAAATAGCTGTTTCGGAGAAGATCATGAACGCACAACCCAACACCGGCATGCGGCCGACCACCTTCGAAAACCCGATGGGCGTGGATGGCTTCGAGTTCGTCGAATTTGCTGCGCCCGAACCGAAACTCCTGCACGACCTGTTTCGGCGCCTCGGGTTCACGCCCGTCGCCAAGCACAAGAACAAGGCGATCACGTTGTACCGCCAGGGCGGCTGCAACCTGCTGGTGAACGAGCAGTCCGATTCGTTTGCCTCGGATTTCGCGAAAGCACACGGTCCCTGTGCGTGCGGTTTTGCGATCCGCTTTTCGCACCCCGCGTCCGAAGTGCTGCAGGCCACCCTTGAAAACGGCGCGAAGGAGATCACGCACAAGGCCGATACGCGCGCCGTGGATGCACCGGTCATTGAAGGGATCGGTGGCTGCATGCTGTACCTCGTCGACCGCTACGACAGCTCGGGTTCGGTGTTCGGCGATTACGAGTGGCTGGTACCGGACACGCAGCATGCTCCGAAGGGTTTTGGCCTCACCTTCATCGACCACCTGACCCACAACGTCAATTTCGGCGAGATGGCGAAGTGGGCGGATTACTACGAGCGCCTGTTCAACTTCCGCGAGATCAAGTATTTCGACATCAAGGGCGCCAAGACGGGCCTGGTCTCGAAGGCCATGACGGCGCCGGACGGCATGGTGCGCATTCCGCTCAACGAATCGAACGATCCGAAGTCGCAGATCAACGAATACCTCGACGAATACAAGGGCGAGGGCATCCAGCACATCGCGCTGTTCACCGACAACATCTACGAGACGGTGGAGAAAATGCGCGGTGCGGGCGTCAAATTCCTCGACACGCCCGATACCTATTTCGACGTGATCGACGTGCGCATGCCCAATCACGGCGAGGACGTGCCGCGGCTCTCGAAGAACAAGATCCTGATCGACGCCGACAAGGAAACAAAGAAGAAATTGCTGCTGCAGATCTTCACCCAGAACTGTATCGGCCCGATCTTCTTCGAGATCATCCAGCGCAAGGGCAACGAAGGTTTCGGCGAAGGCAACTTCCAGGCCCTGTTCGAATCGATCGAACGCGACCAGATGCGGCGCGGGGTTTTGTGAGTCCTGAAGCCCTCTCCCTCCGGGAGAAGCGGCCGCAGGCCGAGCGCGCAGCGCTGGGGTGAGGGTTCGGTGATGCCGCGACAAATCAATCCGCCATCAGCTACTCCAACGCTCGAATGGGCACACTCGCTCCGTCGAACAAGTACGGATGCAGAACGCAAGTTGTGGCAGCGACTGCGCGCCGGCCAATTAAGCGACTTCAAATTCAGACGCCAATATTCGATACCGCCTTACATCGTGGACTTCGCATGTCTTGGGTCGCGAATCATCGTGGAACTCGATGGTTCGCAACTGGTGATGAGCAGGACGCAGCGAGAACACGTTTTCTGGAAGCGAAAGGCTTCAAGGTCATTCGATTCTGGGACAATGCAGTGCTTCAGCAATCGGATGCGGTGCTCGAGGCAATCTTGAATTCCGTCGGGGATCGAACCCTCACCCCCACCCCTCTCCCGAAGCGAGATGGGCCTAAAGAGCAAAGTGCATGAGCAACGGCGAGCAAACCGAAGCACAACGCGGACGCTACCTCACCGGCCTCGGCAACGAACACGCGAGCGAGGCGTTGCGCGGCGCGCTGCCCATTGGACAGAACTCGCCGCAGAAGGTGCCGTACGGACTGTACGCGGAGCAGTTTTCCGGCACCGCGTTCACCGCGCCGCGCCATGCCAATCGGCGAAGCTGGCTGTATCGGATTCGTCCGGCCGCGCTGCACGGCGCATTCGAAGCGTATGCGCAACCGTGCTTCCACAACCGTTTCGACGAAGCGCCGACGCCACCGGACCAGATGCGCTGGGGTCCGTTTCCACTGCCCGAAGCGTCCACCGACTTCGTGGACGGCCTGTTCGTGATGGGCGGCAATGGTTCGGCCGCCTCGCAAACCGGTGTCGGCATTCACTTGTACGCCTGCAACAAATCGATGCAGGGTCGCTTCTTCTACGATGCGGATGGCGAACTGCTGATCGTGCCGCAGCAGGGTCGGTTGCGGATCGCTACCGAACTCGGCGTGCTGGACATCGAACCGCAGCAGATTGTGCTGATCCCGCGCGGTTTGCGCTTCCGCGTGGATCTCCCGGACGGCACCGCGTGCGGCTATCTGTGCGAAAATTTCGGCGCGCACCTGCGCCTTCCGGAACTCGGCCCCATCGGCACCAACGGCAACGCCAACGCGCGCGATTTCGAGGCGCCGGTCGCGGCCTACGAAGACGTTTCCGGCAACTTCGAGTTGGTCGCCAAGTTCCAGGGCAACCTGTGGCGCGCGGCGATCGACCACTCGCCGCTCGACGTCGTCGCGTGGCACGGCAGCAACGTGCCCTACCGCTACGACCTGCGCCGCTTCAACACCATCGGATCGATCAGTTACGACCACCCCGATCCGTCCATCTTTACGGTGCTGACTTCGCCTTCCGACACGCCCGGCACCGCCAACATGGATTTCGCGATCTTTCCGCCGCGCTGGCTGGTGGCCGAGCACACGTTCCGGCCGCCGTGGTTCCATCGCAACATCGCGTCCGAATTCATGGGCCTGATCCACGGCGAATATGACGCCAAGGACGCATCCGCCGGCGGCGGCTTCGTGCCGGGCGGCGCCAGCTTGCACAACTGCATGAGCGCGCATGGCCCGGACGCCGCAAGTCACGCCAAGGCGCTGGCGGTGGACACCAGCAAGCCACAGCACGTTGTCGATACCATGGCCTTCATGTTCGAGACGCGTTGCGTGATCCACCCGACGAAGCAGGCGCTGGAGGCGCCGCAACGCCAACGCGACTACCAGGATTGCTGGCAGGGTTTGCAGAAGCATTTCGATCCGTCGAAGCGATGACCACAAAGGGCAACACATGAAACTCGCGACCCTCAAGGAAGGCGGCAGGGACGGCACATTGATCGTCGTCAGCCGCGATCTCGCTCACGGCGTACGCGCCACCGACATCGCGCCGACGCTGCAGGCCGCGCTGGATGACTGGCAGACCACCGCGCCTCGCCTGCACGCGCTGTACGACGCGCTGTGCATGCATCGCCACAAGGCGGTCGAGCATGCCTTCGAACTGGATTTCGGCGCGCTGGCTGCGCCGTTTCCGCGCGCCTACGAGTTCGTGGACGGCTCGGCATACCTGCCGCACGTCGAACGCGTGCGCAAGGCGCGTGGCGCAACGGTGCCGGAAAGCTTCTACACCGATCCCCTGATGTATCAGGCCACCAGCGCGGGTTTCCTCGCGCCGCGCGACCCGCTGATAGTGCCCAGCGAGGACTACGGCATCGATCTCGAAGCCGAAGTCGTGGTGGTCACCGATGACGTGCCGATGGCGGTGACGCCGGAGCATGCGTCGCAGCACATCCAGTTGATCGGTCTCGTCAACGACGTCTCTCTGCGCAACCTTATTCCCGTGGAACTCGCCAAGGGTTTCGGCTTCCTGCAGTCCAAGCCGCGCTCCGCGCTGTCGCCGGTGCTGGTGACGCCCGACGAACTGCGCGACGCGTGGCGGGAAGACAAAGTGCACCTGCCGATGCGCACCTGGATCAACGGGCAGTGGTTCGGCGAGGCCGAAGCCGGTGAAGACATGCAATTCAATTTCGCGCAATTGGTCGCGCATGCAGCCAAGACCCGACCGCTCGCGGCCGGCACCATCGTGGGTTCGGGCACCATCGCCAACCAGGACACCTCGCGCGGCGCATCCTGTCTCGCCGAGCAACGCACGGTGGAAAAGCTGCGCGATGGCGAAGCAGTCACGCCGTTCCTGAAATACGGCGACACGGTGAAGATCGACATGCACGACCTCGACGGCAATTCGATCTTCGGCGCCATCGAGCAGCGGGTTGAACCGCCGGGTGACTGAAGCGTCGGACTGCGACGCGCAGCGCATCTTCAATGCCGCCAAACGCGGCGGCTGCAACGCTAGGGTAAACTTGTGATCTGATCGGCGCCCGTGCCGCCGTCTGGCATCGAACACCATCATGCAATCGCGTTTTTCATCCTCCCGCGAAAGCGCACCTGCCGAGCGTCGCACGGGCATTCCCTCGAATGACGGCGACGCCGAAAGCTTTTGCTCGTCCTGCGCATTCGCGGAAGCTTGCGCCGTGGCCGGGTACGGCCAGCCGGAACTGTCGGAGTTGCACTACCTGGTCGAACATGTCGGTCCTTTCGAACCCGGCCAGCGCCTGTTCCGGTCGGGCGATGCATTCCGCGCGCTGTTCGCGGTGCGCAGCGGCATGGTCAAAACCACGTTGGTCGATGCCGAAGGCCGCGAGCAGGTGCTGGGCTTCTACCTGCCCGGCGAGTTGATCGGGCTGGACGCGATCTATCCCGAGCATTACCCGTGCGACGCGATCGCGCTGGAAACCACCGAGTGCTGCCGCTTCTCGTTCCCCGCGATGAGCGCGCTCGCGGCACGCCAGCCGCGCGTGCAGCAACACCTGTTCCGCCTGCTCAGCAAGGAACTGGGTTCCGCCACGCTGCTGGCCGGCGATCATTCCGCCGACGAACGGCTCGCCGCATTCCTGGTGGACCTGGGCGACCGCTACGCCGCACGCGGGTTGTCCGGCACGCAGTTCCGGCTCAGCATGGCGCGCGCCGACATCGCCAACTACCTGCGGCTTGCCGCCGAGACCGTCAGCCGCGTGCTCGGCCGTTTCCGCGAACAGAAGCTCATCGCGATCGACGGCCGCAAGGTGGAACTGCTGGACCCGGCGCGGTTGCGGGAAGTGGCACGCTGCGTGTTGAATGTTTGAGGGATCGCCGTCGTCCTGAGCGGGATCAACACGCGCCGCGGCGGACGCCCGCATACTTCACGCCTCCGTCTCGACGACCCGCCATGGCCGCCTGGTATTTGCAGATCCTGTGGACCCACATCGGATGCGTCATCGCATCGGGCAGTCTGTTCTTCACGCGCGGCTGCATGATGCTGGCGGGCCTGCCGGCCGCCAATCACGTGGCGCTGCGCCGCATCTCGGTGGTGATCGATTCACTGCTGCTGGCAGCCGCGATCGCGCTGACCACGATCATCCATCAATATCCCTTCGTGCAGGCATGGCTCACCGTCAAGGTGGTCCTGCTGGTGGTATACATCGTGCTGGGTGTGTTCGCGCTGCGTCGCGGTCGCACGCGGGCAATTCGCGCCACCTGCTTCGCCACCGCGACGATCATATTCCTGTTCATCGTCAGCGTGGCGCACGCGCACAATCCGCTGGGCGTCTTCACAAGCTTATGATGTGCGATCGTCCCTGATCGCTGCATCCCGAAGGCTGCACCGGAGGCAAGTGCCTCGGCATCGTCGAGACCAGAACGGATTTCCTGTCCTCACTTTCCACAACAGTCGCTACGCGCGGAACGCTTGCTGGGCAGCTACGCGCGTGTTACGAGCCCATCCCGCACCTTCACCCTCACCGCGACCAGCGACTGACCGCGACACGGTCCCTGCACGCACAGGCCCGCTTCGCGCAACGCGAAGGTGGCGCCGTGCACCGCACAGGTCAGCTTGTCGTCCTTGACCAGGAACAAGCCCGGCGCGTAGTCCATGCGGCGGCCGGCGTGCGGGCACACGTTCAGCCACGCCTGCACCGAATTGCCGCGCCGCGCCAGCAACAGCGGCTCGCCTTCCGGATCCGGCGGATCGACACCCAGCACCCCGCCGTCGGGAATATCTTCCAGACGGCACAGCGTCTCGTTGGGGCTGGTCATGTCCATGCACGACTCCTGATGGTTTGTTGAAAAAGTGCGATCCTGCACTTTTTTCAACGCGCCGAGTCCGGTTCACGCCCGGCCTCGGCTTCGATGAATCAAGCGACCGCTTGATTCGCGGCGGGCCATCCATGGCCCGCACCGGCAGGCAGTGTCTGCCGACACTTGTGACGGCGCCTTCGCGCCCGCATCGTTGAAGGGTCATTGTGCCACGCGGTCCAACCATGCGTATCCACAAATTCTTCATCAACCCGCCTCGTCACCCGCTGTTGCGCGCACTGCTGGTGATCGCCGGCACCGTGTTGCTGATCGGACTGGCCGCGATGGGCCTGCTGGTCGGCGCGGCCGTAATCGTCGTCACGACACTGACGGTGCTGGTACGCGGCTGGCTGCGCAGCCGCCGCAGCAGCGTCGATCCGGGCGTGATCGAAGGCGAATTCACCGTGATGCCGCCGAGGTCGCGGGGCACGCTGCCTCCGGCGGGCGATGCGTCCACGACAAGAACCGGATGGTAGGCGTGCGGCGAGGCGCGCATGCTGTACGCATGAACATCAAACCTGCCTTCGCCGCAAGCAACCACGACCCGCTCGACCAAGCGCGTGATCTGCTGGATCGCAGCGAACACGCGCCCACGCTGGACGCGCTCGCGCGCCAAGTCGGGCTTTCCCCCGCATGGCTGCAACGCAGCTTTCGCAAACGCTTCGGCGTCTCGCCCGCGGAATTCGTGCGCGCGCGCCGCTTCGGTGAACTCAAGCAGGCGCTGCGCAGCGGATCGGACGTCACCGACGCGGTCTACGCCGCCGGCTTCGGTTCCGGCAGCCGGGTGTACGAGCATTCCGATCGCCTGCTGGGCATGCCGCCGGCGCGCTACCGCGATGGCGGCACCGGCATCGCGATCCGCTACACCACGGTCGCCTCGCCGCTGGGACGCGTGCTGGTTGCGGCGACCGCACGAGGGCTTTGCGCCGTCACGCTGGGCGATGACGATGCGGGACTGATCGACGCGTTGCGCGCGGAATTTCCCAACGCGTCGCTGACGCGCGTGGATGCGGGACGCGACGAATGGCTGGCCGCGGTGGTCGCGCGCGTCGCGCGTCAATTCAA
>JAICIW010000066.1 GCA_025928735.1 Rhodanobacteraceae bacterium
CCACATCCCCACCCCGTGCACCGGCAGCGGATACAGGAACGTCCACAGGGCACCGTAGCCGTACCCGAAAATCGACACGATGATGCACAGCGCGCCGAGCAGGAACAGCACGTAGTTCGTGACGAACGCCCACAGGTGCAGCCGCACGTATTTGCGCAGGAAGAACCACATGACCACTGTCGTCGCCAGCGAGATCGTCCCCACCATGCCGGCGCCGTGCATGGACAGCAGCTCGTAGAACAGGCCCGGCGGCACGTCCAGCCACTTCGCCTGGGTCATTCGCATGGTCAGGCCGACCAGCATCATCAGCAGGAACAGCGCCACCGCCGTGATGATGTACAAGTTGAACGCGACACGGTCGCGGCCCGCGAGTCGCTCGTCTGCCGGATACATCGTGAGCGAAGCCATGGTCATTCCCCCCCGGCCGCGACCACCTTGAGGGTAGTCTTCATGGGCGCGTGCCCGAGCCCGCAATACTCAAGGCACTGGACCGTGTAGGTTCCCGGCTGCTGGAAGGTGTGCAGCAGCTTGTTGGTGTAACCCGGCATCGCCTGCACCTGGGTCACGATGCGCCCATCGGGCGCGTAGAGCGCGAAGCCGTGGTTGACGTCGTCGCTGGTGACGCGGAACTCGACCGCGCTGCCGGCCCTGACGGTGTCCGGCTTCATCTGCCACGACCATTGGCGGCCGACCACGTCCACGACCTGCCGGGCATCGAGCGTGCCGCGCTGGGGCGGGATCGGAAAATGACGAAGCGTGGCCCAACTGCCGGCCACGAAACCGACGAACAGCACCACGAACAACCAGGCCTGCAGGATGTGTGCGGTGCGCGTGGATTTGCGGGTTGCCGCTTCATCCGCAGGCTTGCCCGCCTGGATGATGACGTGGATGAACCCCAATGCGACCAGCCCTATCCCAACCAGAGCAATGGCCCAAACGGCATTCTGCAGGATCATGAGGTGCCCCTCCTACTCTCCAGCAGCGACGCACCCTTTTACTCCGATCATCCGGGCCCATCTTGATCTGGATCAAATTGTAAGAAACGCAAGCACGATCAATACGCTACATGTGGTGAAGGCGGCGCTGAATCCCTCTAAACGTCGTTTTTGGAGCCATGCAGCGCCGCCCGGATCGGGGCGAGGAACCCGCGCGCGCGGGCGCATGCGTCCTCTTCATCACCTGCATTGGCCAGCGTCGCCACCAGCGCCGAGCCGATCACCACCGCATCGGCGAATGCAGCAACGGCTTTCGCGCTGGCCGCATCCTTGATGCCGAAGCCCACCGCGACCGGCACCGTTGCGCGATCGCGAAGATCGCCGACCCGTTGCGCGATGCCCTGCGCGGACAACTTCGCCGCGCCGGTGATGCCGGCGAACGACACGTAATAAAGATATCCTTCGGCCGCTTCGATGGCGCGCGCTAGCCGAGCATCGGATGTCGTCGGCGCCGTGAGCAGGATGCGCTGCAAGCCGGCCTCGCGCAGTGGCCGCAGGGTGGCGTCTTCCTCGATCGGGCAATCGACGACGAGCACGCCGTCCACGCCCGCGTCAACCGCCTCCCGCGCGAAGCGCTCGATGCCGTGGATCTCGATGGGATTCAGATAGCCCATCAGGATGATTGGCGTGCCCGTGTCACGTTCACGGAATTCACGCACCCAGCGCAGGATGTCCGCGATGCCGACCTTGTTGCGCAACGCGCGCTCGTTGGCGTGCTGGATCACCGGGCCGTCGGCCATCGGGTCAGAAAACGGCACGCCGAGTTCGATCACGTCCGCGCCGCCGTCCACCAGCGCGTGCATCAGTGCGACGGTTGCTCCCGGAATCGGATCGCCGGCCGTGATGAACGGGATCAGCGCGGCGCGATTGTGTGCGCGCAAGGCATGGAAGCGCGCGTCGATACGGTTGCTCATAACTCGATGTGCTCACGCTTCGCGATGGTATGCACGTCCTTGTCGCCGCGCCCGGA
Source organism: Rhodanobacteraceae bacterium (assembly GCA_025928735.1). Taxonomy (GTDB): domain Bacteria; phylum Pseudomonadota; class Gammaproteobacteria; order Xanthomonadales; family Rhodanobacteraceae; genus 66-474. The sequence goes on from JAICIW010000066.1 coordinate 1,966, forward strand.
AATATTGCACAGGATCAGTTTGTCCTTCGGCAACCCGCGCGCAAGTTTGATCGCCTGCGCGACCGCATGGCTGGATTCCAGTGCTGCCAGGATGCCCTCGGTTTCGCACAACAGATGAAACGCGGCCAGCGCCTCGTCATCGGTCACGCCCACGTATTCAGCGCGCCCGCTGTCTTTCAGGAACGCGTGCTCGGGACCGACACCGGGGTAATCCAGTCCCGCCGATACCGAATGGGTTTCGGTGATTTGCCCATCGTCGTCGCACAACACATAGGTGCGATTGCCGTGCAACACGCCCGGCCGGCCGGCGCTGAGCGACGCGGCATGATGGCCGCTCGCGATACCTTCGCCCGCCGCTTCCGCGCCGATGATCCGCACGTCGCGATCGTTGAGGAAGGCATGGAACAGCCCGATCGCGTTGGAACCGCCACCCACGCACGCGGTGAGCACGTCGGGCAGGCGCCCGAACTGTTCCAGCATCTGCGCGCGTGCCTCGCGCCCAACCACCGCGTTGAAATCGCGCACCATCATCGGATACGGGTGCGGCCCCGCGACGGTGCCGATGATATAGAACGTGTCGGCGACATTGGTGACCCAGTCGCGCAGCGCTTCGTTCAGCGCATCCTTCAAGGTTTGCGAACCGGACGTTACCGGCACGACCTCTGCGCCCAGCAATTTCATCCGGTACACGTTGATCTTCTGGCGCTCGATATCGACCGCGCCCATGTACACCACGCACTTCATCCCGAAGCGCGCACACACCGTGGCGGTGGCGACGCCGTGCTGACCGGCGCCGGTTTCGGCGATGATGCGCTGCTTGCCCATCGCGCGCGCCACCAGCGCCTGGCCGATGGTGTTGTTGATCTTGTGCGCGCCGGTGTGGTTCAGGTCCTCGCGTTTCAACAGGATCTGCGCGCCACCGATGCGTTCGGACAAATGCTTCGCGTGATAGATGGGCGACGGCCGGCCGACGTAGTGTTTCAGGTCGTCGGCGAATTCCTGCTGGAAACTCGGGTCATTGCGGAGCCGCAAGTACGTCGCGGTCAAGGCCTCAAGCGGGGCGATCAGTGTTTCCGCAACGAACGTGCCGCCGTACGCACCGAAACGGCCCTGCGCATCGGGAAAGGCGTGATAGTCGTCGACCATGAGCTTGCCGCCGTTCGCATTCGCCGCGCGTCACGGCGAGGCAGCCACCGTAGCGCAACGGCGCGGACTGCAAAAGCGATAAGATGGAAGCGACCTGTCAGAAAAACTCACACATTGCATGACCCGACCCTTGCCTTCGCTGAATGCGCTGCGCGCTTTCGAAGCCGCCGCCCGGAGGGAAAGCATGACCCTCGCCGCGGCCGAATTGCACGTGACCCACGGGGCCGTGAGCCGTCATATCCGCGCATTGGAAGCCGATCTTGGCACGGCGCTTTTCACCCGCGAAGGCCGCGGGCTGGCGCTCACCCAAGCGGGCCGGCGATTGCGCGATGGCGCATCGAGCGCCTTCGCGCAGTTGCGTTCATGCTGCGAGGATCTGCGTCGAGAAAAAGATGGCGCGCCGCTGGTACTCGGTTGTTCGGGCAGCGTGCTCGCGCGCTGGGTGATTCCACGTCTGGAACGATTGGGCCGTGACCTGCCGTCACTGAAGTTGCACCTGTCCGCGGTGGAAGCGACGCCGCCACCGGCCATGCCAGGTCTGGATGCGACGCTGCTGATTGCCGAACCGCCCTATCCCCCGACCTGGCAGGTACACATGCTGGCGACCGAGCGCATTGGTCCGGTTCTGAGCCCGCGACATCCGCATTGCGTCGCGCTGCGCAATGGAAATCTTGCCGCGCTCGGCAAGGAAGTCCTGCTGCACACGTCGTCGCGCCCGCAGGCGTGGCCGACGTGGGCGCGCGCACAACGCGTCGCGATCGGCCGGCTGCACTTCGGGCAATGTTTCGAACACCTGTATTACTTGCTGGAAGCCGCTGCGGCCGGCCTCGGCGTCGCAATCGCGCCGCAGCAGCTTGTTGCCGACGACCTGGCCGCCGGCCGATTGATTGCGCCGTGGGGATTTCGCGCCACCCACGCGAGCTGGGTATTGTGCGCGCCGCGATCCTCCGCTGATCCACGCCTTGCCGCATTGGCCGCGTGGCTGCAGCGGGAGCTTCGCAGTTCCTGAGCGTGAACGCTCAGAGATTCTGGCGCGCGCCCTGCTTCAACTGTTCCACGACCTCGGCCGTGAACTCGCCGAGGACGCCGCGGCGCGGTTCGGGAATGTGCGCGGCGGGATCGGCATCCGCGAACACGTAATAATCCAGCAGGTTGCGCCATGCAGCGCGCTGGTCGGCGGGCAGCGCGCGGAACGCGAGCAGGCAGTGATACAGCGCGGCACGCGCGTGGCCGCTGACGTAACCCGGAACGTCCAGCGGGTTCCACCAGTAATTCACCAGCGCATTCAGCTGCTCCAGCGATTCGACGTGGTGCCACCACAACGGCGGAATATAGATCGCGTCGCCTTCATTCAAATCGGCCGCCCGCGCAGTGGCGAGCGCGTGTTTCAGGCGCGGATAGCGCGGATCATCCGGGCGATCGAGGCGCGCCAGGCTGATCGCCGCACCGGTCGGCGCGCAATCGAGCGGCCCGACGTACAGGTTCGGCAATTGCTCGGGCGGAAACAGCGTGAAGCGGCGCGTGCCGCACACCACGCACGCGATATTCTGCTGCGAATCGAAATGCGTCGGCGTGACGGCGCGGTTGCCCAACCACAGCCGTGGTTCGATGCCCGGATCGAGGAACGGCAACTTGTGGTCGCCCAACAACCCCGGCAAGCATTCGTGCAGCGGCACGCTCTGGATCACCAGCCCCGGCGCGTGCTCGCGCTGGCTGTACTTTGCGAGGCGCTGCAGCCCGAGCGTCAGTGGCACTTTGAAATGCTGGTAGTTGAAACCGGAAAAATCCGGCGTGTAGCCGATCAGGCCCTCGGCTTCCGGCGCGATCAGCAACGTCGTAACGTCGGCGCCGCTGTCGAGTTCCGCCATGCGTTGCGCGAAGGCGGTGTCCGACTGCAAGGCCAACTTCACGATCGGCCAGTCACGCACCAGCCCGCGGATCACCAGCGGTTTGCCGCGCGCGACTGCGGCGGCCAGATCGAAACCGCGCGGGTCGCCGGCGTATTCATCGAGCGGCTCGGCATTGGGCACCATTACGGTTGCGGCCTTCATGCGATCTCCGCATCGGCGGCGCGCACCGCCGCGAAGAATGCGCGCAGCTTTCCGGCGTCCTTGATGCCGGGCGACGATTCCACGCCACTGGCCAAGTCGACCGCCCATGGCCGGACCGTGCGGATTGCATCGCCCACGTTCGACGGATTCAAGCCGCCGGCCAACAGGATCGGGCGATCCAGATCCCGTGGAATGCGCGACCAGTCGAACGTCTTGCCGCGCCCGCCCTGCTGGCCCGGTGGATGGCCGTCCAGCACGAATCCGACGGCGCGCGGGTGCCCCGAGGCAATCGTGCGAACGTCTACATCGCCGTCCATTCCGACGGCCTTGATGTATCGGACGCCGAAGCCTTCGCAGAACGTTGCATCTTCGCTGCCGTGGAACTGCACGCGATCCGGCTGTACCGCGTCGATGATCGCGCGCACGCGTTCCGCCGATAGATCGTGCGCCAGCACCACCGTGTCGACGAATGCCGGCAGCGCATCGCTGATCGCGCGCGCCTGTTCGAGGGACACGCAACGCGGACTGCTCGGTGTCATCACGATGCCGACCGCGTCCGCGCCCAGTTCGCTCGCGAGCAATGCGTCTTCGAGGCGGGCGACACCGCAGATTTTCACGCGGGTACGGTTCATGCCGACAGCGTGACTTCGGAGGGAAGATGCCATTCTGCCGGATACCGCGGACCGGTGAACGTCAGGCCCTGCGGCGTCGCGGTGACGCCCGCGACCCCGCGGTTGCGTGCCGCCAGCAGGTCCGCCATCCATTCGATCGGACGCTCGCCGCGGCCGACTTCCAGCAGCGATCCTGCGATGTTGCGGACCATGTGGTGCAGGAAAGCGTTGGCTTCGATCTCGACGATCACTTGATCCGCATCCCGATGAACGCTGATGTGCGTGACGTTGCGCCGGGCATGGCGGGCTTGGCACGACACCGCCCGGAACGATGAAAAGTCCTGCTCGCCGACCAGCACCTGTGCCGCGGCGTGCATGGCGTCGACATCCAGCGGCATGCGCTCCCAGGACAGAAATCGCGCATCCAGCGCGGGCCGGATCGGCCGGTTGAGGATCGCGTAACGGTAGCGGCGCGCGCGCGCGGAAAACCGCGCGTGGAAATCGTCCGGCATGGCCTTGGCCCAAAGTACCGCGACGGCGCGCGGCAGACGGGTGGTGGCGCCCAGCACCCACGCGCGCGGCTCACGTTGGACCTGGGTATCGAAATGCACCACCTGGCAACGCGCATGCACGCCGGCATCGGTGCGACCCGCGCAAGTCACTTCGACGGGATGATCGGCGACGAACGACAGCGCCGACTCCACTTCGGCCTGCACGCTCGGTCCGTGGCTCAGCCGCTGCCAACCGAAGAAATCGGTGCCGTCGTATTCGATGCCCAGCGCGACCCGCATTGCCTCATGTCAGCCCGTGACGTCGGCCAGCAGACGCTTGGCTTCGTCCTTCTGTGTCTGCGAACCTTCCTCGATCACTTCTTCGAGCATGGCGCGCGCGCCGACCGGATCGCCCATGTCGAGATAGGCCCGCGCGAGGTCGAGCTTGGTGTCGACCGGATCATCGGCGAATTCCTGTTCCGGCTCGGCCTCCCTCACCGCCGGAGCACCGCTGGGCTGGGCCCTCCAAGCCTCCATCACGGATTCGACATCGGGTTCCATGCGCACCGCTGCGGCGGGTATCGCGGCGTGGTTCCCCGGGGATTCGGGCGCGGGTTCGACGGTCGCCCGCATTACCGTCGCATCTTCATCCGCCGGCTGGTGCAGCGCGGCCATGCCGTAGGGATCGTCGTGCACGGCCGCGGGCAACTCGAACAGCGGCAGGTGCGGCGCCAGTTCTTCGCCCATCGTCACGACTTCCTGCCATTCGTGACCGTTCGGGTCAGTGACATGTTCGCGCATCGCGGTGGCCGCGGCCACGAAACGTGCCTCGTCCTCCTGTCCGTAATAGAACCGGCACAGCGCGAGGTGCGCGGCAAGGTCTTCCGGGTGCTCCGCCACCTGCGCCTGCAAGACGGACTCATCCTCCGGCTCGACGATTTGCGGGGCCACGTCGGCGGGATCGGGCAAGGGTCCGCGCGCGGCAAGCGGCGCTTCGCCGCCCCGCCGCTTGCGCAGCAGTCCAATCAGGACCAGTGCCAGTACGACCAACCCCGCGATCATCCACGTCAACGGACGTTGGTACCAAGGCGCGACCACCGAGGTTTTCGCGCCCGGCTTTGCCGCCGCCGGCGCGCTTGCCGGCACTGCCGACGTTGCAACCGGCTGCCCGGCACTGGTCGCTGGCACCGCCGAAGACGGCCCCGTGCCCGCTTGCACGTCGGCGAGCTTGCGCTGCAGTTCGGCGACCGTCGCATCCTTCATGCTCAACAGCTTGTCGGATTTTTCGGAAATATCCTTCAAGCTGCGCACGCGTGATTCGAGATCGGCATTGGACTGGTTGAGGCTGACCAGCGCACCACGATCGTTCTGCAGCTTTTGCTGCAGACCGGTGACGGTTTCGCTGCCGGTGCCGCCGGCCACACCGGGCCGATTGCGGGTACCGCTGCCTTCGCCGGTGGCGGGCACCAGTGACAGGTGATCGGAAGCGGGCACCGATTTGCCGGGCTTCGGCGCCGCATTCGCGGCAGCCTCCGCCGCCGTGCCCTGCACTTCGGTTGCCGGATGCGGCCGCGCCGCGCGCCAGCTTTCGTATTGGCGATGCACTTCGGCGTTGGCCTCGGCCACGCTGGTCTGGTCGATCACGTCACGGGTCGGAATGCGCAGGATCGCCCCGGCCTTCAGATCGTTGATGTTGTCCTTGAAGAATGCATCGGGATTCGCGGCCTTGATCGCCACCATCAATTGATTGATGGTGGCGCCCGAATTTCGGGTGGCATCCTTCGCGATGCCGTACAGCGTGTCGCCACGATGCACGTCGATGCTCGCGGGTGGATTGCCCGGCTGCGCGGCGGAAGGTGCCGGCGCTGGTGCCGGTTGCGGCGCCGGGGGTGGCGCGGGCGGCGGAGCCGCGGGTTTTTCGGCAGCCGGTGGTTGCGATTGGGGTTGCGGTGCAGGTTGTGCGAACGCCGACGACGGCGGCAACTGCGCCGGCTGTGCGGGTGGGGTCGCGGCGACCGGGGCGCTCGCCACCGGCGCAGCCTGCACGCCCGGTGCCGGGGCCGCGATCACCGGGTTCAACAGCACCACGAACTCGCGCACCTGCTTGCCCTCGCGCGTGTTCACCTGCAGCAGGAAATCGAGATACGGATCGGTGATCGGCTGGGTACTGGTGACGAGAATCAGCTTCTGGCCGTTGTTGTCGGTGACGACGTGGAACCGCAGCGTCTGGTCGGTTGGGGTCACCTGCAGCCCGGCGCGCGCGAAATCGTCTGCCGGCGCCAGCCCGACGCTCAGGCCTTCGAGTTCGGTGAGGTTCTTCGGATGCAGCGGGATCGCGGCGACCAGGGGCTGGTTCAGCGCCGACTTGACCCGGATCTGGCCCAACTGCAGCGCCCATGCCGGCGCGGCGGCCGTGGCCAGCAACGCGGCACATGCAAGGCGGAGTTTCAAGTTCATGAAGCGAGACCCCCAGCGACGTGGAACGCGCCGGGGCTGCCCATCAAAAGGATGCC
>JAICIW010000107.1 GCA_025928735.1 Rhodanobacteraceae bacterium
ACATGACGCGCACGCAACTGTGGCTTCATGACGAAGGCTGGGTCACGGCCACGCAACGAAGGCGAATCTTCACCTGGTTGATCCGCAAGGTGCCGCGGATGGACACGATGTACGTGGTGCGCATGGCGTTGGCAGATGGGGTGACTGGCGAAAATTCCGATGCAGCGGACATTGCCGGACCCGGAACATCCGTCATCAAACGATTGATGACGTCATGACCGTGCCAAGCGCTGCCATGAGACCGCCCGAAGTTTCCATCATCCTTCCGACCTGGAACCGCCTGCCGTTGCTGCGCAAGGCAGTCGACTCGGTCCTCGCCCAGACTCATCGCGACTTCGAACTCGTGGTCGTGGACGAGGATTCGACGGACGGCACGCGCGATTACATCGAGGCGATCGCGGATTCCCGTGTGCGAAGGATCCGGTGCGAACACCGCGGCGACCTCACTTCGGCCCGCAGTGAGGGTCTTCGGCACGTGCGCGGCGAATGGGTGGCGTTCCTCGATTCGGACGATCTGTGGCTGCCCGAAAAGCTGGCATTGCAACTGCACCGACTCGCTGCCCACCGCTGTTGCCAATGGAGCTACACGGGGTATTCGATCATCGACGCCGACGAGAAACCACTGCCTGAAAAATCGAACCTTCTGCACCGACCGGTTTCCGGGCACATCCTCGAATCCATGCTCAAGTTCGACGTGGCAGCGTCGATCGTGACGATACTCGTGCAGCGGTCGCTGATCGAAGAGATCGGGGGTTTCGACGATTCAATTCCGATCCGGTCCGATTTCGATTGCATGCTGCGCCTCGCCGCCCGCAGCGAAGTGTGCGCGCTGCCCGAAAACCTGGCACTGGTTCGCGAACACGCCGGACGAACCACCGCGCAGCTGCACCCGTTGGATCTTTACGTCGATGGCGAGCGGGTATTCCGCAAGGCGGCGGCCGCGGCAACGGACCGCAGAATTCGCGCACTCTGCCAGCGCCAGCGCGCGGTACAACTGGCCGAACAGGCGCGTGTCCAGTCGCGGGAAGGATCGCACCGTGCCGCTTTCTCTACGCTCGGCCGCGCCCTGCACACCGGATTCTTCAACCGGGCTCTCTGGCGGGTGGCGGCCGGCTGCGCGGCACGCGCGGCCGGGTGGAAGCAAAGGCGGGTGGAGTGGTCATTGCGGTAGCGGGTGTGCGCTCGCCCGATCCCATCCGCGTAATTTTCGTGAGCCGTTCCCGCATGAGGTCCCTTTCTGCCACGGCGACCCGATTGTCGTCCGGCGATCGTCAAGGGTGAATCCAGACGTCGTAGGTTCCGGATGAAAGCGGGCGCCAGCCCTGGCGTTCCAGCACGCTTTCCATTTCCCGGTGCCAAGGCGCCGAATGCACGATCACGACCGCCGTCAGTTCATAACTCCGCAGTGCGTCGGCGAACCATGCCGCGGAATCCGGCGGCCGGTACTCGCCCGCCACATATCGCATCAGCGAACTGCGCCGCGCCGCGTCTTCTGGTGAGAACGCCCGACCCAGGTAAAGCGCCCTGACCCCCAATAGCTCCGGATGGATGATGAAGGTCGGCAACCAGACGGACACCTGTTCCGGGGCGAGCACGACACCTTGCTCTGGCACATCTTTGGCGATGCGCGCGGCCACCTGGTATTCGATGGGACTGACCTTGGGGCCCGGCAGACCAAGCGTCACGGTGTTCGCGCTGCGCAACGTCCCGAAGCGCCAGCCGAATACGACCGCGCAAGCAGCCAGGGCCACGCAGGCGCCCCCTGCCAGCACCCTGGGTCGCATGCCCGCCGCACGTCCAACCATCCCGTCCAGCAGCACGGCCAGGAACAACGGCAGCGGCAACGCCCAGGTCAATCGCCAGTAGGTGTAAACGCCGACGAAGTGGTCCGCCACGACGCGTACCGTGTACGGATTGAGCACCGCGAGCAAAAAAAAGAACGCACCGGCCGACAAATAACGCGCGCGCACCGGATCACGTACGAATGCCCAGGCGGCAAGCAACGCGACCAGCAGCAGCCTCGTACTCCACCAGCCCCACGTGTCATCGAGTATTTGCGGAATGCCGGGCATCGGACTGGAACTGACGAGCGCCTGGCCACCGTGGGTGACCGACGCGATTGCCCAACCTGCGCCAAACACGTAGACCGATGCCAGCATGCCCGCCGCAAAGCGTCGCGTGCTCGACGCGTCTGCCGACCAGCCGCCGACCAGACCAAACGCCGCCGCCGCGGGAGCCACGAACAGGGCGCTGGCGCTGACCCCGAGCGCCGCGATTTGCACGGCGAACAACAAGAGCCAGCGACGCAGACCGCCATGCCGGGCAAACAGCAACGCGGAACCCGCGATGGCAGGGACCATGCCGGTGGCCAGGATTGCCTTGCCCTGGAATATCCGGACGAAGGCGAAATTGCCGTAGGCCCGGTGCGCTTCACCAAGCGCCAATACGCAGAGAAACAGGATGAGCAATACCCATGGCCAGCGCGCGGGCACGATCCGCCGCAACAGGTAGGCCCATGCCAGCACGCAAAACGCGGCGAACACGGATGGCAGGACCAGGTATGCCACCACCAGATGACCGATTCCGGTGATCCGGGCCAGCGTCGCGACCAGAACGTCGTAGCTGCCGAGCCGGTAGAACTGCAGCATGATTGGGGCGTTCGGCAACCGATACAGCGTGTCGTGCACCAGTACCGGCTCGTGGGGAAAGCGCAACAACGTCGCCGAGATGCTGCGGTAAAAAGCATCGTCGGCATCCGGCCGGTTCGCGAAGAGGGTGACGCAGACCGCGGCGGCAGCGACCGAGCAAACAATCCACACGACCTGCGGGCTGCGGAGTCCCGGTTCGTTCATCGCGATCGGAGTGGCCTTCAGCGTCCGCAGCCACACGCCGAAGGAAACCAGCAACGCGATCCACCAGAACACCGGATAAGGCATGCCGGCCGAGAGCAGCCCCACCCACAGGATCGCCAGCGCCAATACGGCAGCAGGCCCAAACCGGATACCGGACTGGTGCCCGGCCGAGCCCGCAACCGAACCGCCAACGGTCCAGCCACCGTTCGCGACGGGAGCGGACCGTCGTGTCGGTTGCGGCATCCGGAACCATGCAATCGTCGCAGCCATCGCGACCAGTGCCACCAGCGGCAACCAGTGGAGCAAGGTGATCAAACTCGCGTGACTTGCGGTGATCAGGTGGACATAGACGGTCCAGATCGCGAACGCCAACACGAATGCGGTGACGATCCGATCCAGTCCAGAGAAATCCTGCTCGACTCGCATCGCGGATCAGCGCCGTACGGGCGAAGTCGAGCCCGCCCGAAAACCGTCGTGGTCGAGGGCCGGCAAGTCGCTCCCGAGCGGGCTCATGATCCACCTTCAACGGCTACGGCCTCCGGGTTGCTCACTGCTGGCGCGATCACGGCCTTCCTTTGTGACAACGCGACCACGTCGGCAGGCGGTTTTGCTGCAGCCGGATCGTGCGCCATCACGAACTCGACGATCTTTTGCTGCAGCAACCGTTCACTGCGCCGGATCATCGGAGCCATTTCCTCGTTGTCTACGTTCCAGAGTGTGGAGCGCAGATGGCTCTTGTGGCCGACAAGGAACGGCCAGGAGGTGACGACCGTGAGCTTGCCGCGCTCGAGGTAGCGGTCGATCGGGTTGGTGGCCACATCGCGATCGCCTTCGTCCCAGAGGATCATCCGGCCGAAAACGCTACTGTGGTAGACATTGAAAACCATGCTGATCAGGCGATCCGTCCGCACGAGCTTGCGCCCATGGAATTCCCGGACCGAGGAGATCGTCGCGTCGGCGTGCAGATCCGCCAGCAGTCCCGAGAACACATGCCAGGGATCCTTGCTCGCGGCGAGTTCGTGCAGCACCGTCCGGAAGTCGCGCTCGAATCCGGGCCGGAATTCGACGTCATCCTCGCAAATCGTGATTTGTTGAAAACGCTGCTTTCGCGCCAGCATCGCCATCAGCTTGTAGCTCATGCCACAGCCGACCCATGGTTCGCGATGACGTAGTCCGGTAAATGGCGCGAAGCCGTAGCGGTTGTCCTGATCGAAACTTCGCAGGCGCGGCGTGTATTCCGGCAGGGTGAGGCAGAGCTTGTCGTTCGGCAGCCTCATCCTGCTTCCTGCGAGCTTCCAGAACTGCAAGAACGTGATGTTGTCGAAAGCCAGCAGGAACCGGTAGAAGGACTCCTCGAACCGGTTGGGCAATTGCCGCGCGTATTTGCGGTTGGCCTTGATGCGCTGGAGGCGCGCACGCCCGTTTTCGAGCCAGTAGCGCACCCGCGCCACCATGCCCGTGAGATCGTTCAGATCGACGAAGTCCACCAGTGACTCGAGATCGCGGTTCTCCTCCATGTTGAGCGCACGCTCCGAGACCACCAGCTTGTCGAGGGACACGCACTCCCAGAGCCGCGTGGTTTCCAGCAGCGCATCTTCGTAGTAGTGGATGTTGACGACCAGCTTGGCCCCGGCGATTTCCTCGCGCAAATCGTGTCCGAACAGGTCATGGATCACCTTGACACGACACACCTTCTCCAGCGCCTCGACGAATCTCCGACGACGGTCGTTGTGGATGTCTCCGTAGAACAGCACGTCGTAACGGCCTCTTTCAGCCGCGTCGGCGTCGTTGTAATCGGCGAGGTATCCCAGTGGCACGTGGAAGAGTTGCGTGCGTGGCAGGCCGGACGCGGCCAGCGCGTCGATGTTGGCGACGGAGTAATCCAGCACCGCGAACGAACCTCTGAGCGTACGCAGGTACCGGTCGTTGAACCAGCGCGAGCTGACGGACTGCTCCATCTGGAACGCCACGTACAGCGCGGGCAAGTGCTCGAACATCTGTGGACAGACCACGAAGTGCGGCAGGTCCTCGTAGCCGCCTTCCGGCATGCCGAAGATGATTCTGGAACCGACGTCGATCCTTTGGAGCGCACGCTGGATCGAGATGGCGACGAATTCGCAATGGCGGCTGGTCAGGATGACAGCCTCGCGACCGGCGTATGCGCGGACATCGAAGATGGATGAGTGGGTGGCGGGCTGTGGGCTCCGCGCTTGCTCCTGCACGCAGGCAAGGGCGTATCGCAGACTTGCGCGCGCACCGAGAACCCGGGTGCGCGACCATCGCGCGCGCGCCTCGGCGCTACAGGCAAGGTTCCAGAATGTGCGTGTGATGCCCCGCGCGAGGCCGGCAGAGCGTGAGGCCCAGGAAAAGGCACGAGCCTCCGCGGCACGTAATCCGAGGCGCCGCACCACCCTGAGCGGGCCCGTGATGCGCCACGAAACGGTGGCCTGGATGGCTTCGATCACCTGACCACGGGCCGCGATCTCAGCATCCCTTGCGGCAACGTATTCGTGCAGCAAGGCCGCTTCCCGCGCGAGTCGCCCGATTTCGTTCGCGTGGTCCGCCACCTCCTCGCGGAGTGCCGCAATTTGCGCGTCCTTGAAATGCGCCAGTTTTGCGGCGGCAGCGGCGGCGGCCATCGCCGCGGCGTCCTTCTGCCGAATGCGGTCATCCCGGTTCCGGATCTGGAGGTCCCTTCCATGCAATTCTTCCTGCAATCGGTACAGGGTTCGCTCCTGATCGCGGATCGTCGCGTCTCGCGCGGCGGCCCACGAATCTTTTGCCCGCACCGCAGCCTCCGAGTCCCGCAGGCGCACAATCAGATCTCCGGCGTCAGCGGCCCTTCGGCCAATCTCGCCGAGGAAAGCCGGCGCCCACGACCGGTAATCATCGACCATTGCCGAAATGGCGCGCCACGTTCCGTGTCCCCGCGCGCAGGCAACACAAAGTTCGTACAACCTTCCGCTCGGGGCCGGTCCGACGGGATCTCCGCCTTTTCCGACGAGATTGTGGCGCTCGCCCTCGCTCAGGAATGCCTCGATTTCCGGCGAGGCCGCCGCGATGCTTCCCGGCCAGCGCAACCTGAAGCGGGCTGCCAGCGATTCCATGGCGCTGCGCCAGTCCGAGAGCAAATCGTCGTAAAGAACGATCGCTCGCGGCAGGTCCCGGGTGGCGAACTCGGCTTCGCCAAAATGCTCGAGCCATCGCAAATGCGTGCCCGCCGCTTCCAGGCCATTGCGTGCCTGCAAGGAATCCGCGACCGCTGCCGGATGCCGCACGACGAACAGCACGCGCAGGTCGATACCGGATCCGGCGAGCGCCTCGATCCAGAGCGGCAGAAACCGGCAAAGCCGAGGATCCTTCACCGCCCACAATTTCGAGCCGGAAAATTCCTGCGCGACCAGCGCAGCAATTCGCTGCCTGGCGGCATCCGCCGCTGCAGAAGCCATCCACCTCTTCGGGAGCGCGCGGGTGTCGTCCCAACTCATGCCCAGGCCCTGCAACAACGCTTCGTGAAGCGCGACCACCTCCTTGTGCTCCCAGTGGCCCAGCCGGTTGCCGGGGCCGGGGTCCAGCAGGCTGTCGCCAAGCTCCACCCCAAGCAGATTGAGCACCCGTGTGGCCGCCGAGGTGCCGCTGCGGTGCATGCCCACCACAAGGATCGCTTCGCTGGTGGCATTCGCGTTCATGAAGCCAGTGCCGCCATCTCGACATCGGGCCGAACATCGAAATCGACGAGTTCCGTGGCGAGCCGACGGCTGTCCGGCATGATCCGGATCATCACCGCATCGATGATCCGGTCCAGAAAGATTTCGCCTTCGGGTTCCGCGGCCGTGACTCCGGCGTTCAGGAAGTAAACGCCGGGTGCCAGCAGTGCGCGAAACCGAAACCGCACCCGATACTCCCGGTCCGGGCTGGTTACCAGTCCTTCACCGGCATTCGCCGCGGTCGTCGCACCACCGAGCGCGAATCCGGTAGTCGTCTTGATCGCCATGCCGAAGCGCACACCCAATGCTGGTTTCTGGATCGTCACGTTGAACGAATAGACGTACTCGCCGCCGGCATGCAGCACATTCACACGCCGACCGTGCTCGTTGGTGACGCAGGGCTGCCCGATGGTTGCACCGCGGCCTGTGTAACGGAGCGTGCTTCGGGGGACCAGGCCTTCATCCAGCCAGGACTCGTCCGGCGGCCAAGGCGTGTTTCCGGCAAGGGTCCTGCGCCCCGCGTTTGTACTTTCGATGCCGGGTTCGCATTCGACGTGGCTGGCCGCGTCACGAATCTGGTCGCGGACCGCCGCGATCGAATGCCCGGGCGCATACAGCAGCTTGTGATAGCGGGAGACGATGGTTTTCGGCAGCCCCTGCGCCAGCAATTCACCGCCGTCCAGCAGGATGGCCCGATTGCAAA
>JAICIW010000040.1 GCA_025928735.1 Rhodanobacteraceae bacterium
GAAGTGGTGATCCCGCCGCAGTCGAAATTCATCAAGCAGCAGGTCGGTGAACTGCGCCTGCGCAAGCGCTACGGCATCTCCGTGCTGGCAGTGAACCACGGCGACCAGGTCACGCGCGGCGAAGACGTGCGCAAGACCAGTTTGCGCGCTGGCGACTCGCTGGTGCTGCACAGTTATTGGCGCGATCTGGCGCTGGCGGCCGAAAGCCGCGACATCGTGCCGGTGACCGATATTCCGAGCGACGAGGAACAGCGCCCCGGAAAGGTGCGCTACGCGCTGCTGTTCTTCGCACTGGCGATGGCGCTGGGGCTGTTCACGGATTTGCGCCTGGCGGTGGCGATGATGACCGGCGCAGTCGGGATGCTGCTGGCTGGCGTGCTCAACATGGACGAGGCCTACGGCGCGATCAACTGGAAAACCATCTTCGTGATGGCCTGCCTGATCCCGCTCGGCATCTCGATGGATTCCACCGGCACCGCCGCATGGATGGCCCAGGAAATCATGGTGTATCTCGGCGGCATGCCGCAGTGGATGATCCAGGGCTTCGTCGCGATCCTGGCACTACTGTTCTCGCAGATCATCTCGCACGTCGGCACCGCGGTGATGATGGTGCCGATGGCCATCAACATCGCGCTGGCGTCGGGCGGCAACCCCAGTGTGTACGCTTTGATCGTGGCGCTGTCGGTGTCGAATACATTCCTGATTCCGGGCGCCAGCCCGACGCTGCTGATCGTGGCCGGCCCCGGCGGCTACAGGCCGCGCGACTTCGTGCGCGTGGGTTTGCCGCTGACCGCGCTAATGCTGGTCGTCACGCTGGTGATGGTGAACGTGGTCTTCAATCGCTAGGCGCGGATGCCGCCGGCGGCGAGCCGAAGGTGGGCGAGTGCCGGTATTTCGCCGGCACGTCCCACATCGTTGCGACGTAGAACACCACCCATGCGACCACGATGAGGCTCAGCACCCACACCCAGGTCGGGATCGCGCGGCGTGCCTCGGCGCGGCGCGGATCGAACGGGTCGTCGGCGCTGAAGGCGTCCACGGTCAGCTTCAGCGTGCCGCGCCGGGTCGAACCCGGCCGCAGGCCGCCGACCATGATGCCCGGCCCGTTCTGCACGTGGAACGGGATTTCCTCGATGCCTTCGACACCGTGCTGGTCCTCGGCACGGATGACGAGCCGGTGCGGACCGTCGGCCAATTTGCGCGTATCCAGTGTCAGCGAAGTCGGCAGTTCGTGATCGATGACCGGCGTAGGTTCGTGGTCAAGGTAAACGCGCACGTGGGGTTTGCTGGTCATGACGGTGTCCTCAGCGGTCGCGACGCAGGATGGCGTACTTCGGGTGGTGCGGATCCTTTTCGCCGGGACGGAAAATCCACCAGAACATCGCGGCGAAACAGGCGATGGTGATGATTCCCGCGATCGACACGACCAGGATTTCTCCCCCCAGCGGACCCATCATCATGTTGTGCATGGCTGCCTCCCGCTCACTTGCCGCTCGCGCGCACTGCCGCAACGTCGGCGGGCGTGACATGCTTGGCGTGGTTGCCCCACGACGAGCGTTCGTAGTTGACGATGTCGGCGATATCCGCGTCGCTCAGCTGGCCCGCGAACGGCGGCATCACGCTGGTGTATTTCACGCCGCCGATGGTGACGCCATGCGCGCCGTGCAGCACGGTGTGGATGTGCAGCGCGGGATCGTCGTTGTCCACCGCGGCGTTGCCCTTGAGCGGCGGGAATGCGCCCGGGATCCCTTCGCCGGTGGTCTGATGGCAAGCCGAGCAATTGGCGGTGAACAACGCCTGCCCTTTCGTCGCGTCGTAGCTGTATCCGCCCGCGGCAGCGGACGTCGCGGGTGCCGACGCCGCAGGTGCAGACGATGGCGCGGCGGAAGTCATCCCACCCATGCCGCCATTCATCGAATACCCGGGAATCGGCGTCTGTTTCAGTGACAACAGATACGCAACCAACGCCTTGGCCTTCTGCGTCGGAATCACCACGCCATGCGCGGGCGCGAACTGCGCCGGAACCGGCACCGCGGTTTCGCCCGGCGGCGCCTTGTCCACCACGCGGAACAGGAACTTGAAGTTCGGCATGATCGATTGCGGCACCACCGCGCGCGGGTCGTACAGATGGATGTACTGCCACACGTCGCTCGGCTTGGTATTGCCGACGTTGGTGAGGTCGGGACCGGTGCGTTCCGAACCGAGCAGCTCCGGCGTCTGGTAGGCGAAGTCGCCCGGTGCGGAAGGCCGGCCGAACACCTGGTCTTCCGGAAGCGGACGGACCTGTTGCGTGTGGCAATAGCCGCAACCGTTGCCCGCGAACACTTCGCGGCCTTCGGCCTGGAGTTGTGTCAGCGGTTCCACGCCCGGACCCGCGGGGGTTCGGGAAAGGTCGATGGCTGGCCCGACCGCGATCAACAGCACAATCACGATGTAGATGGCCAGTGCACCGCCGAAGATCGCGAGCATCGGTTTCACGCCACGACCTCCTTGCCGACGATTTCCTTGCCCGCCGACGGATCCATGATCGGCGAGGCGGCGTCACCCGGCTTGCCGGCGGTCATGCGCCACACGTTCCACGCGAACACGATGTGCGAGAGGAACATCAATATCCCGCCCACTCCGCGCCACAGGTAGTACGGTTGCATGTCCACGACCGACTGGATGAACGGCACCTTGTGCACCCAGTCGAGGCCTTGCATGGTGCCGCCGATCGACAGCGCGATCACGTAGATCGACACGCCTACCAGCGCCAGCCAGAAGTGCACCGCCATGCCCAGCCGCCCCGGGTTCTTGCCGGTCGCGAGCGGCAGCAGCGCATATACCGCGCCCCATGCGGCGAACGCGACGAAACCGTACATCGTCAGGTGCGAATGGCCGACCGTGAAACTGGTGAAGTGCCAGATCGCCTGCAGCGAGCGGAAGGCTTCGACGGTGCCCTGGGTCGAGCCGACCAGGTAGCAGATCACGCCGACGAACAGGAACGCCAGCGGGTACGATTCGATCCGTCCGTGGTAGCGGCCGCGCATCGTCAGCAGGAAATTCGCGCTGCCCGCCCACACCGGCACCAGCATCGCCACCGAGAACACGATCGCGGTGGTCTGCAGCCACCACGGCAACGGACTGAAAAGGAAATGGTGCCCGCCCAGCAGGGGATAGAACAACAGGTTGGTCCAGAACGCCAGCACGCCCAGCGCGTAGGAGTAGATCGGACGGTTCAGCACCTTCGGGATCGCGTAGTAGAACAAGCCGAGCGCCAGCGGCGTGAACCACATGCCGACGGCGTTGTGCATGTAGTAACCGGAAATTGCGACCTGGCCCAGGCCATGCTGGTACCACGGCAGCACGCCGACGGTGGCGATCACGATCGTCCACAACACGCCGGCGACGATGTACCAGTTCGAGAGATAGATGTCCTCGGAGGTGCGCCGGGCGACTGTCGCGATCAGGTTCCAGGCCGTCACCAGCAATGCCGCGAGGAACACCAGCCGGATCAGCCACGGCCATTCGCGGTATTCGAGATCGCCCCAGTTGTAGCCGAGCTCCAGCGCGATCGTGCCCGCGACCGCGGCGATGTTGAACAGCCACAGCCCGATCCACGCGAGCTTGGTGCTGTACAGACGCGTGCCGCAGCTGCGCGCGGTGACGTAATACGCCGCGCCGACCAGCGCGATGCTGGCGAATCCGTAAAACGTGCCGTTGGTGTGGATAGGCCGCAGCCGCCCGAAGGTCAGGTATTTGGCCGCCCAGAAGTCCGGTGCGCCGAACTTGAAGGCCAACAGCAGGCCGATCGCGGTCGCGAACAGCAGCCAGAACGTCGCGCTGACCGTATAGGCGGCGAAGATGCGGGAGAGCCGGGGATCGTTGTCGGCCGTCCCCGTCGGGGTGAGCGCGGGTGCAGGGCAGGATTGCGCGGTAACAGCCATCGCGGCGCTCCATTGTCAAAATGGAATGGTCGACGCCATCGGCTCGGCCGTCGTGCAGCTCGTGGCTGGCGTCAGCGCGCGGGCCTGATCACCGAATTCTAGGGAGCGACGGCGACGGTGTTCCTGACCTGCATCAAGGCGGGCCGCTCGCGCATGGATGCAGTCGCGCGGACAATGGCATCAGCGCGCGTCGTCGCGATCGTGCTTCGGTGCATCGTCCAGCAGCGGCAGGATTTTCGCGTATCCAGATCCTCGAACTGCGCATGGTTCACGGCCCAGAAGAACTCGCCCACGGCGACGGTTGCCAGCACCAGCGTGATCGGAATCAGGATCAGCAGCGCGTTCACGCGGTGCGCTCGCGCAATGCCATGGGAGGTTCGTCCGGCGCGCGAACCTCGCGAATCCGCAGGCTGTTCAACACCACCGCCAGCGAGCTCAGCGAAATGCCGATCTCGGCCAGCCGCGGCGGGACGAAGCCCAGCGCGGCAAATGGCACCGCGCCGAGATTCCAGACCAGCGACCAGCGCCGGTTCTGCGCAAGTACCCGTATCGCCTGCACCGGCAGCACGCGCCAGCGGCAATCCGGCAAGCGGGGTCCGCTCAGAATCCGCCGCGGCTCCCGACCACTCCGCAGGCGATCGCGACCAAGGCAAGTGTCAACAGGATGGCGTGCAGCACCAGGAACGCGCGCGGTTTCTGGATCAAGCCGACTTTCGCGGGCAGGCGCAGCGGTTCGGCGACGAACAGCATCACCACGAACAACATCCATACCAGCATCATCAGGGCAATCCACCAGCCGCCCTGGCGCAGGTACGCGAACCCGTACTTGAGTTCCAGCATCCAGAAACCGCTGATGCCGGCCAGCACTACCGCGATGCGCGCCTGGTTGGCGAAGCGGCCCTCGAACTGCTTGATGCGCTGAATCCGTTCGGGCGCGGGCAACCGGTTGAAGATCGGCAGCAGCGACGCGGTCACCGTGAAGACGCCGCCGATCCACCACACCACGCTCAGTACGTGGATGACCAGCAGGGTGTTGAACGTTGCCATGCCTCGCCGACTCCCGTGGATCGAACCCGATCCGGGAGTTTAGGCGCGCCCGCCGGAAAGCTCATGACACACGTCAAGCGGGCTGCCGCAGTCGTCGCGGCACATTCACAGGCCTGCGATCGGAACGCGCCGATCAGCGTGCCACGACCAGCGCGAACGACTCCCGCCGCCACACCACGACCCGGTTGCGACCCTCGGCCTTGGCACGGTATTGCGCGGCATCGGCGTGTTCCACCAAGGCCTCGATGTCAGAGGTCGTCTTGCCGCGCACCGCGACGCCGATGCTCACGGTGAACGCGATCAGGTGCTCACCGATCGGCACCCGCAAGGCCGCGGCGCGGGCCACGATGCGCTCAGCGACCCGCACCGCCATGCGTGCGCTCTCGCCCCTGAGCATGATGAGAAACTCCTCACCGCCATAGCGGCCGAGGCGATCGGACTCGCCGAGTTCGGCACGGATCGCCTCGACGACCGCGGCGAGGCACGCGTCGCCGGCGGAATGGCCGCGGCTGTCGTTGATCTGCTTGAAATGGTCGATGTCGAGGAACAGCACGGCCAGCGGCTCAGATCCGATCCTCGCCTGCCACGCGCTGCGCAGGCGGTCCATGATGGCGCGACGGTTGAACACGCCGGTGAGCGAATCGAACTGCGCCATGCGGGTGGCGCGATCACGTTCGTGTCGCACCTGCAGGGTGCGGTCGGCAAGGCCCACGGTAACGATCACCGCGGCCCACGCCATGCTGCCGGGGAATCCATATTCCAGCCACGCAGGCAGAGGGAGTCCCGCCATCAACTGCACCACCCGCGCCAAGGTCAACGCGAGCAACGGCAACCATGACAGCAGGAAGAAACCTGCCTGCCGGTTGCCGCGCCGCCACGCCAGCCAGCTCGAAGCCAGCGCGATCACCGTGCTCACGATCAGCAGCAGGTTGACCGTGTTCGGCAACCACGCATCGGGCCGCAGGAACGGCATCCAGATGATCACGGCGAACGCCAGGAACGGCCAGCGCAGCGCGCCAAGCCAGGCGGCAAGCCGCGGGGTGTAACTGCGCAGGTCCGCGAATGCGAGGATGAACCAGATCGAAAAACCCGCCGCCAGTGCAGCCATGCACTGGCCGGTGTGGTAGCCGAGCGGCGCCAGCAGTGCCGCGCCGGGGAGCGCATACAGCTCGCCGGACACGGCCATGGCGTACACCACCTGTGCGCACACGTACACGATGAAATACAGGAACATCCGATCGCGCAGCACCGCCCAGAAACACAGGATCACCAGCACCATCGACAACTGCACGCTGGCGAAGAACGTACTCACGCGCACGTGTCGCAAATCCCGCGCACGATAGCTCGCCACATCCGTGATGCCCACGCGTATCGGCTGGGTCTGGCCGGGATTGCCCAACGCCACGTAGACCGGCTGGTCGGCACGCAAGTCGTAAGGCAACAGGTACACCACCGCGTGGTGCGAGAAGCTGGGATCGAGCGAGGCATCGAACACGCTCTCGCTGCGGGGGCGGTAATCCGGCGGCAGGTAAACGGTCACGTGTGCCCGGGTACTGCCACGGATGACCAGCAACGGCCGCGTCGCCTGGCGCCAATCGTCCCCAAGCCGCAGCGCGTACCAATCGATGTGACTACGCGGGGCGTGCAACCACACACGCGACACCGCGCGCTCCTGTCCAGCCTCGGTCGCCGCGACGTGCCCGGGTGCCAGCGTTGGAGCAGTCGGCAATGCCGACACGCGCAGGACGGCATCGTCGGCTAATGCGGCCACCGGAAACCACAACAGCAGCAAACCCCAGCGCAACGAACACAAGCTCACGCGTCCGCACTCCGCTCGCCCGAGGGCTTCCCTCGATCGCAGAATGTACTCGCTTTCCAGGGGCCTGACACCGGCGGGGATCGACGGAACCTGGTGCCGGCGGTGTTAGGATGAAAGGTCCGAATCAAGCGGCACCCGCGCCTTGGGCCTATTGACGCTATGCCACGTGACCGCGCCGGCGGCCCTTTGCCCGCGGGGCAAGGAAGAGTGAGGAAGATGTATGCCGATACATAGACGAGCGATGACGCCGCCACGCGGGCAAAGGGCCCCGGCCCGAAGGGTTGCTCCGCAGCGGCCGCCATCCATCGGTGCGCACCTTGACCAGAGAACCACTCTGGCGTTGCGGTACGCGCCTCGTCTGGCGACCGCTGCGGAAGCAACGCGGTTCACGCGGCATAGCGCCAACAGGCCCTAGATCCCATGTCCTGCCTACCCGAAGAACTCAAGCAAGCGGCACTGGAATACCACCGGCAAGCGCCCGCGGGGAAAATCCGCATCACCCCGACCAAGTCGCTGCTGACCGCGCGTGACCTGGCGCTGGCGTATTCGCCGGGTGTCGCCGCCGCGTGCGAGGCGATCGTGGACGATCCGACCGAAGCGCACGGGCTCACCGCGCGCGGCAATCTCGTCGGCGTGATCACCAACGGCACCGCGGTGCTCGGTCTCGGCAGCATCGGCCCGCTCGCCGGCAAGCCGGTCATGGAAGGCAAGGGCGTGCTGTTCCGCAAGTTCGCCGGCATCGACGTGTTCGACATCGAGATCGACGAGCGGGATCCCGACAAGCTGGTCGAGATCATCGCCGCACTGGAACCGACCTTCGGCGGCATCAACCTCGAGGACATCAAGGCGCCGGAATGCTTCTACGTCGAGCGCAAGTTGCGCGAACGCATGCACATTCCGGTGTTCCACGACGACCAGCACGGCACCGCGATCATCGTGGGCGCGGCGCTGACCAACGCGCTGATCGTGGTCGGCAAGAAGATCGGTGACGTGAAGGTCGCGGCATCGGGCGCGGGCGCCGCCGGCATCGCCTGCCTCGACATGCTGGTGCGGCTCGGGGTGAAACCGCAGAACATCCTGGTCAGCGACAAGGACGGCGTGCTGTATCAAGGCCGCCCGGGGCTCGACCCGAGCCTCGAACGTTACGCGCGCAAGACCAAGGCACGCACACTGGCCGACATCATGAAAGGCGCCGACGTGTTTCTCGGCGTCTCCGCGGGCGGTGTGCTGAAGCGCGAAATGGTTTCGAAGATGGCCGACCGTCCGGTGATCCTGGCGCTCGCCAATCCCACCCCGGAAATCACGCCCGAGGAAGCCCGCGCCGCGAAACCCGATGCAGTAATCGCCACGGGCCGTTCGGATTACCCGAACCAGGTCAACAACGCCCTCTGCTTTCCCTACATTTTCCGCGGCGCGCTGGATGTCGGCGCCACCGGCATCAACGAGGCGATGACGGTCGCCTGCGTGCACGCGATCGCGCAGCTCGCGCGGCGCGAAGCATCCGATGTCGCACAGCGCGCCTATGGCGGCAAGGTGCCGCACTTCGGCGCGGATTACCTGATCCCGCGCCCGTTCGATCCGCGCCTGCTGGTGCAGGTGGCGCCGGCCGTCGCGAAAGCCGCGATGGAATCCGGTGTCGCCACGCGTCCGCTTGGCGACCTGCACGCCTACACCGAAAAACTCAGCCAGTTCGTATTTCGCACCGGACTTGCGATGAAGCCGGTGTTCGAACGCGCGCGTGCGCATCCAATGCGGGTCGTCTACGCGGAGGGAGAAGAAGAAACCGTGCTGCGCGCGGTGCAGACGCTGGTCGACGAGCAACTGGTGAAGCCGATCCTGATCGGTCGTCCGGATGTGATCGGTCGCCGCATCGAGCGGATCGGACTGCGCCTGCAAGCGGGCCGCGATTTCGAGCTGGTCAACCTCCACTCCGATCCGCGCTTCGATGCGTACTGGCAGCAGTATTACGAATTGATGCAGCGGCGCGGCGTCACGCCCGCGTCGGCCAAATCGGTGGTGCGTTCACGCCCGACCGTGATCGCGGCGCTGATGGTGGCGCGTGGCGAAGCCGACGCACTGATCTGCGGCGTGGTCGGCCGCTACCAGCGCAAGGCCGCCTACATCCGCGACATCATCGGGCTCGATCGCGGCGTGCAAACACTCTCGTCGATGGCGGCGGTCGCCAACGACAAGGGCCTGACTTTCTTCCTCGACACCCACATGCAGCACGACCCCGATCCGGAACAGATCGCCGAGGCAACGCTGCAGGCCACGTTGCGCCTCAAATTGCTGGGTATCGAAGCGCGCGTCGCGCTGATCGCCGGTTCCAATTTCGGCAGCCGCATGACCGCGACGTCCATGAAGATGCAACAGGTGCTGCGCATCCTGCGTGAACGCGCGCCCGATATGGAGGTCGAAGGCGAGATGCAGGCCGATGTCGCGCTCGATCCGGAACTGCGGGCGCGGGTCTTCCCGAACTCCCGCCTCACCGGCCGCGCCAACGTGTTCGTGTTCCCCAACCTCGCCGCCGCCAACGCCGCGTTCAACATCACGCGCTCGATGTCCGATGGCGTCGTGATCGGACCGATCCTCATGGGCGTGGCCAAGCCGGCACACGTGCTGACGCCGCAAGCCACGGTGCGGCGCGTGGTCAACATGAGCGCAATCGCCTGCGTCGAAGCGCAGATCCGCGCACCGCGCGAGATCGCGAAACGCAAGGTGCGCACGAAAGCGCGCCAGGATACCGACGCCCGCAGAACCACCACCAAGACCGTCAAGAAGATCGCGCGAACGAACGCGCACAGGAGCAAACGATGAACGCACTGGCCCGCGAATTCCTGGAGCAGGACCCCGATCCGCGCGAGACCCGCGAGTGGGTCGAATCGATCGAGGCGGTGATCAACGCCGAGGGCACCGAACGCGCCCACCAGTTGCTGGAAAAACTGGTCGACGAAACCCGCCGCGCAGGCGGCCACCTGCCGTTCTCGCCCACCACCGAATACGTCAACACGATCCCGCCGCAGCTCGAAGCGAAATCGCCGGGCGACGCCGCGATGGAGTGGCGCATCCGCTGCCTGATCCGCTGGAACGCGATGGCGATGGTGGTGCGCGCCAATCGCAAGCCGGGTTCGCTGGGCGGCCACATCGCGAGTTTCGCTTCGTCCGCCACGCTGTACGACGTCGGCTTCAACCACTTCTGGCGCGCGCCTTCGAAAGACCACCCGGGCGACCTGGTCTGCTACCAGGGCCATTCCAGCCCGGGCCTGTACGCGCGCTCGTTCCTCGAAGGCCGTTTGTCCCCCGAGCAGCTCGATCACCTGCGCATGGAAGCGTCGTCGCCCAAGCTCGGCCTGTCGTCGTACCCGCATCCTTGGCTGATGCCGAATTACTGGCAGGTGCCGACGGTGTCGATGGGTCTGGGGCCGATCCAGGCGATCTACCAGGCGCAATTCATGAAGTACCTCGAAGCGCGCGGGCTGATGCCGAAGTCCGACCGCAAGGTCTGGTGCTTCCTCGGTGACGGCGAATGTGACGAACCCGAGTCGCTGGGCGCGATTTCCGTCGCCGGCCGCGAGAAGCTCGACAACCTGATCTTCGTGATCAATTGCAACCTGCAGCGCCTCGACGGCCCTGTGCGCGGCAACGGCAAGATCATCCAGGAACTCGAAGGCGTGTTCCGCGGCGCCGGCTGGAACGTATTGAAATTGATCTGGGGCTCGTACTGGGATCCGCTTCTCGCGCGCGACACCAAAGGCGTGCTGCGCAAGCTGATGATGGAAACCGTGGACGGTGAATACCAAGCCTGCAAGGCGTTCGGCGGCAAGTACACGCGCGAGCAGTTCTTCGGCAAGTATCCGGAAACCGCGGCGATGGTCGCGAACCTTTCCGACGAGGACATCTGGCGCCTGAACCGCGGCGGCCATGATCCGCACAAGGTGTACGCGGCGTATCACGCAGCCGTGCACACGGAAGGCATGCCCACGGTGATCCTTGCCAAGACCGTCAAGGGCTACGGCATGGGTGCGGCCGGTGAATCGCTCAACATCGCGCACCAGGCCAAGAAGATGCACCAGGACGCGGTGAAGATCTTCCGCGACCGTTTCCACATTCCGATCGACGACAAGCAACTCGAAGGCGAAGACATCGACTCGGTGCCGTACTACCACCCGGGC
>JAICIW010000106.1 GCA_025928735.1 Rhodanobacteraceae bacterium
AACCCAATGCCTCCCAATCCGGCACCAGGTGCGCGCTTTCGATTTCGTCCTGTCCGATGTCCATCCGCACGCCGTCCACCTCCACGGCGATGCGCTTGCCATCGACTGCCGCGATCTTCCCGCGCAGGCGGCGGCGTCCCTCGCGCGGCAGCTTCAACGTGACCTTCGCGTCGCTGCCGATGAACCGCGCGAACTGCGCGGCGTTGAACAGCGGCCGCTCGATGCCGGGCGAGGAAACCTCCAGCACATAATGCCCGGCGATCGGATCGTCCACGTCCAGCAGCGCGGAAATCTCCCGGCTGGCCGCTTCGCAATCGTCCACGCCGACCCCGCCCTCGACGCCGCCGTCCCGTGCGAGCGTATCGATGTATACCCGCAACAACCCGCCGCCGTGGCCGGCGCTCCATTCGACGCCGAGGCACTCCAGGCCCAATTCCGCAAGGGCCGGCGCAAGGCGTTCCACGATCGCTTCGGTCTCCATTGCAGTCCGTGAAATCCAGAAACAAAAAATGGGCACGAGGCCCATTCCTTACGTTCGCCGGTTTTGATCCTGAACCCGGCGTCCCGCATCCGTGCGGAGCCACTTGCGCGAATCATCCCTGGCCGCGAACAGCGAAAGACTCCATCTTCCGCGAAAACCTTGGTAGCGGGGGCAGGATTTGAACCTGCGACCTTCGGGTTATGAGCCCGACGAGCTGCCAGACTGCTCCACCCCGCAACAGGAACGAGCATTATCGCGAAGGCGGTGATTTTTTGCAACCGCGGACGCGACCACGCGCATCACGCGACACCAGATGCGCCGCGCGATGGGTTTCATTCCGGCCGAACCGTGCCGCGACCTAATCCCAGCCGCGATGGTCCGCTGTCCGGATCAGCCCTGGCCGTGTTTTTTGCTGCTGCCTTTGCGCGCGTGCAGGTTGGAGGTATCGACCTGCTTCACCCCGCGCACGCGCATCGCGGCATTCTTGGCCTTGGTGATGTCGCGCTGGTTGTAGACGGTTCCGCTGAGTGTGGCGGTGCCATCGTTGAACGACACCGTGACACCGGTGGCGGTCACGCCGTGCGACGTCAGCGCGTGCTTGACCTTCTGTTCGATCTGGGTATCCGACGCGTTGCCATTCATCTGCCCGTTGCCGGTCATGCTTCCCGACGTCGTGGGCGGTGCCGGCTGCTGCTGCGGCATGGTCTGCGGGGGTTGTTGAGGCGTGGTTTGCTGCGGTGCCTGCGCGTAGGCGGTGCCCAGTGAGGCGACGAACAGGGATGCGACGGCGACTGCGATGCGGGTTTTCATGGTGTGGCTCCTTGTCTGGGTTCGACGGGGGTGCGCGGGCCCCTGTGCCGACGTACCTGTCATTTGGCATCTTGGGCCGCTGCCGATGAATGCGCATCGAATCGGCAGTATGCAAGATGAATCGTGGTCAAACGATTCGGCTGCCGCGGAGCCGTGCCGTATCAAGCGCACCCACTGGATCTTCCCGGCAGGAGGGACTCAGCGGATCCGGCATGCTGCTTTTACGGCCGCTTCACGGCGATCGTCGCACCATCGGAAACTCGGACGGAACCGCCGCTGGCTGCTTCACATGGACGCGCTGCACATCGCCATCAACGGCGTGGCGCACGATCTGAAAGGGGTCGATGCGCGTACCACGCTGCTTGATCTCTTGCGCGACCGGCTGCACCTTACCGGCAGCAAGAAGGGCTGCGATCACGGACAGTGCGGCGCGTGCACGGTGCTGGTGAACGGGCGGCGGATCAACGCCTGCCTGAGCTTGGCGCTCACGCACGAGGGCGACGCCATAATCACCATCGAAGGCTTGGCCCAGGGCGACACGCTGCACCCGCTGCAGGCCGCCTTCATCGAACACGATGGCTTCCAGTGCGGCTATTGCACGCCCGGACAGATTTGCTCGGCGATCGGGATGCTGGACGAAGTGCGGCGAGGCCAGCCGAGCCATGTCAGCGGTGACGGCGAGCACGTCGAACTGGACGACGCGGAAATCCGCGAGGGGATGAGCGGCAATCTTTGCCGTTGCGGCGCCTACGTCAACATCGTGGCGGCAATCCGTGACGTCGCGCGGCAGGCGCCCGAATCATGAATCCGTTCGCATACGAGCGCGCCAGCGACGCCGTGCGAGCGATCGCCGCCGTGGCCGCGGACCCCGACGCGATGTTCCTCGGCGGCGGGACCAATCTCGTCGATCACATGCGACTCGGCGTGGCCAAACCAGGTCGGCTGATCGACGTCACACGGCTGCCGTTCGATCAAGTCGAGGGAACGCCCGACGGCGGCGTGCGCATCGGTGCGAACGTTCGCAACAGCGATCTTGCCGCGCATCCGTTGATCCGCGCGCGCTATCCCGTGCTGTCGCAGGCGTTGCTTTCGGGCGCGTCGGGCCAGTTGCGCAATATGGCCACCACCGCCGGCAATCTGCTGCAGCGTACGCGCTGCGTGTACTTCCAGAATGTCGACACCCCTTGCAACAAGCGCCGGCCCGGCAGCGGTTGTTCGGCGATCGGCGGCTACACGCGCTATCACGCGATCCTTGGTGCATCGGAACACTGCATCGCGGTGCACCCCTCGGACATGGCGGTGGCGATGGTTGCCCTCGATGCGACGGTGGAAGTACTCGGCCCTTCGGGCGAACGACGCATGCCGCTGGTCGATTTCCATCGCCTGCCGGGCGATGCGCCCGAGCGCGACACGGTGCTGCAGCACGGGGAATTGATCACGGCGGTGATGTTGCCCGCATTGCCGCTGGCCGCACATTCGCTTTATCGAAAGGTGCGCGACCGGCGCTCGTTTGCATTCGCGCTGGTGTCGGTGGCCGCCGCCCTGCAAATACGCGACGGGACTATCCAGGACGTGCGGATCGCCTGCGGCGGTGTCGCGCACAAACCGTGGCGGGCGACGCGCGCCGAAGAAACCTTGCGTGGCAATCCGGCGACGCCGGAACAGTTCGGGCGCGCCGCGGATGCGGAACTCGCCGCGGCGCAGCCGCAACCCGGCAATGCATTCAAGGTGAAGATGCTGCGCAACACGCTGGTTGCGGCGCTGCAGGAATTGGCCGGAGTTGCTGGATGAGCGCGGACGCTTCCAACGCGCCGTTGCGCACGCGGTCGATCGGACAACCGCTGGCGCGCCTCGACGGTCGCGCCAAGGTCACCGGCGCCGCGCGTTATGCCTGGGAGCACGAGCTTGCGGATGCGCTGTATGTCTATCCCGTGCAGGCGGCGATCGCGCGCGGGAGCGTCGTGTCGGTGGACATCGAAGCCACGCGCGCAGTGGCCGGCGTGGTGGCGGTCATCACCCATGAGAACGCCGCGAAACTCCAGTCCGACGAGAACAAGGAGTTGTGGATCCTGCAGTCCGCGGGCATCGGGTTTCGCGGGCAATTCATTGGCGCGGTGATTGCCGAAAGCCTGGAAATCGCCCGCCATGCCGCGGATCTCGTCCGCGTGCGCTACGACGAACAGCTGCACGATGCCGATTTTCGATCCGACCGCGATGACCTCTACGCGCCGGAAAAGGTGAATGCCGGGTATCCGACCGACACCGCGAAGGGCGACGCCGAAGCGGCGCTGCGAACGGCGGAAGTCGTGGTCGACCAGACCTACACCACGCCGATGGAACACAACAACCCGATGGAGACCCATACCACGGTCGCGGTCTGGGACGACGGTCACTTTACGTTGTATGACTCGACCCAGGGCGCGCATTCGCTGCGCAAGACGCTGGCGCCGCTGTTCGGACTCGACGCCGACGCAATCCGCGTCATCGCGCCGCACATCGGCGGCGGTTTCGGATCGAAGGGCACGGCGCATGCGCATGATGTGCTGGCGTGCCTCGCGGCGCAGGCAGTGCCCGGCCGGCCGGTCAAACTCACGCTCACGCGCCAGCAGATGTTCCAACTCGTCGGTTACCGGACGCCGACCATCCAGCGGATTCGCCTCGGTGCCAATCGGCACGGGCGGCTCGCCGCCATTTCGCACGACGTGATCGAGCAGACGTCCCGGATCAAGGAGTTCGCCGAACAGACCGCGGTGCCCACGCGGATCATGTACGCCGCGCCGAACTGCCGCACCACGCATCGGCTGGTGAAGCTGGACGTGCCGGTGCCCTCGTGGATGCGCGCGCCGGGCGAGACGCCCGGTATGTTCGCGCTGGAAACGGCGATGGACGAGTTGGCGATTGCCTGCCAGCTCGACCCGATCGAGTTGCGGGTCCGCAACGATGCGGAGAAGGATCCGGAATCGGGCAAGCCGTGGTCGCATCGCGATCTCGTCGGTTGCCTGCGCAAAGGCGCACGACACTTCGATTGGGATCGTCGCAATCCGGCGCCGCGAGCGCGCCTGCGCGACGGCTGGTTGGTCGGCACCGGGGTAGCTGCGGCCACCTACCCGCGCTATCGGATGCCGGGTTCGGTGGCGATGATCCGATACGAATCGGACGGGCGTTACGTGGTCCGCATGGGCGCGGTCGATATCGGCACCGGCACGTGGACGGCGCTCACCCAGATCGCCGCCGACGCACTCGATTGCCCGGTCGGGGCGATCGCGCTCGACATCGGCGACACGCATTTTCCGAATGCGACCGTCGAAGGCGGGTCGAGCGGTATCAGCTCGTGGGGCACGGCCATCGTTGCAGCCGCGCGCGCGTTTCGCGACAAGCACGGCGCGAATCCCGAAGTGGGTTCGGAAGCTTCGGCGGCTTCGCCCGACAATCCGGAGGAAGAGCGTTTCGCCATGCACTCGTTCGGTGCGCATTTCGCGGAGGTCGCCGTCAACGCCGCCACCGGCGAGGTGCGCGTGCCGCGGATGCTGGGCGTGTTTTCGGTCGGGCGCATCATCAATCCGCGCACCGCGCGCTCGCAATTCATCGGCGGGATGACCATGGGGCTGTCGATGGCCCTGCACGAGCGCAGCGTGATGGACGCACGCTTCGGCGAAGTGGTCACGCACGATTTCGCCGAGTATCACATTGCGGCGCATGCGGATGTCGAGGACATCGATGCTATCTGGCTGGATGAGTCGGACCCGCATTCCAACGCGATGGGGTCGCGCGGCATCGGCGAGATCGGCATCGTGGGCGTCGCCGCGGCGATCGGCAACGCGGTGTGGCATGCGACCGGGATTCGCGTGCGCGACCTGCCGATTACGCCCGACAATCTGCTGGCCTGATGTGCGCGTCGCGTTCAGGTGAATCCTTGGCCAAGTCGGGAACGCAGCCGGGCGGCCGGCGCCGCAAACCGCCCTTGACCGCCAAGGGCGGCGCGGGTGCTGCCGGTGCCGCCGACAATCCAAGTCCTTGAACGCTTGAGGTAAACGATCTATACTGCGCGGCTCGCGTGGAGCGGGTTCGGAACGCATCGGCATTGCCGTCCCGCTGTCAGGCTTGATCGAAAGGATGGATCCTTTCGTGTTGCAGTCACGGAGGGTGCGCAGGTGACACACCGCAAGGATGCGGGACGCCGGGTTCAGGATCAAAACCGGCGAACTTAAGGAATGGGCCTCGTGCCCATTTTTTGTTTTCGGAGTTTGCGAGCGACATGGAGACCGAAGCAATCGCGGCGCGCGTGGCGCCGGCCCTTGCGGAACTGGGCCTGGAATGCCTGGGCGTGGAATGGAATGCCGGCCATGGTGGCGGCTTGCTGCGCGTGTACATCGATTCGCTGCAGCACGACGGTGACGCCGCGAATGCGGTGAGCGTGGACGATTGCGAGGCAGCCAGCCGCGAGATTTCCGCCCTGCTGGACGTGGAAGATCCGATCCCCGGTCATTACGTGCTGGAAGTTTCCTCGCCGGGCATCGAGCGGCCGCTGTTCGATGCCGCGCAGTTCGGGCGTTTTGTTGGTGAAGAAGCCAAGGTGACGTTGAAGCTGCCGCGCGAGGGTCGCCGGCGGATGCGCGGCAAGATCGCAGCGGTAGAAGGCAAGCGCATCGGCATGGACGTGGATGGCACGCGCATCGACATCGCCGAGGATGAAATCGAAAGCGCGCACCTGGTGCCGGATTGGAACGCGCTGGGCTACACACCCAAGGCCAAACCGGGCAAGGGCGTGGATGGTGCCAAGGGCAGGAAGCCCAAACGCAAGCATTGATGGATTGAAAATCATTGGGTCCCGGCTTTCGCCGGATGACGAGATCGAGGAATACCGAAGCGCGCTGAACGTGGCTTCGACGGAGCAAATGAGATGAATCGCGACTTGTTGATGATCGTGGACACCGTGGCCGCCGAGAAGGCGGTGCCGCGCGACGTGATTTTCGGAGCGCTGGAAGCCGCGCTGGCGACCGCCGCGAAGAAGCGCTATCCGGAAGAGGAACCCGACATCCGCGTCGCGATCGATCAGGAATCCGGCGACTACGAAACCTTCCGCCGCTGGGAAGTGATCGCGGACGACGGCGAAATGGAATCGCCCGACTGGCAGTTGCGCCTGATGGATGCGGAAGACGAGCGTCCGGGTGCCCAGGTCGGCGAGCACATCGAGCAGCAGATCGAGAACCCCGAGTTCGGGCGCATCACCGCGCAGGCCGCCAAGCAGGTGATCGTGCAGCGGATCCGCGAGGCCGAGCGCGCGCAGGTGGTCGATGCCTACAAGGACCGCGTGGGCGAATTGATCAATGGCGTCGCCAAGCGCGTCGAGCGCGGCAATATCTATCTGGACCTCGGCGGCAATGCCGAAGCCTTCATCCCGCGCGACAAGGCGATTCCGCGCGAAGCGGTGCGCGTGGGCGACCGGGTGCGCGGCTACCTGTTCGAGGTGCGTTCCGAACCGCGCGGTCCGCAGTTGTTCGTATCGCGCACCGCGCCGGAATTCATGATGGAGCTGTTCAAGCTGGAAGTGCCGGAAGTGGGTCAGGGCATCGTCGAGATCCGCGCCTGCGCGCGCGATGCCGGCGACCGCGCCAAGATCGCGGTGGAGGCGCACGACAAGCGCACCGATCCGATCGGCGCGTGCATCGGCATGCGCGGTTCGCGCGTACAGGCGGTGTCCAACGAGTTGAACGGCGAGCGCATCGACATCGTGTTGTGGAACGACGCGCCCGCGCAGTTCGTGATCAACGCGATGGCGCCGGCCGAGGTGCAGTCGATCATCGTCGACGAAGACAAGCATTCGATGGACATCGCGGTGGCCGAGGACAAGCTGTCGCAGGCGATCGGCCGCGGCGGCCAGAACGTGCGCCTGGCGAGCAAGCTGACCGGCTGGGATCTCAAGGTGATGACCCAGGACCAGGTCGCCGCCAAGAGCGAGGCCGAGCAGGAAGCC
>JAICIW010000360.1 GCA_025928735.1 Rhodanobacteraceae bacterium
CATGCGCGGGTTTTCCGTCGGATCAACTGGTGCCCAGGAAAGGACTCGAACCTTCACGGGTCGCCCCGCCAGCACCTGAAGCTGGTGCGTCTACCAATTCCGCCACCTGGGCCAGGTGTCCGCTCGCGGCATCATGCGCCAGCGAGCCGCGTAAGATAGCCGCTGGCAGACTCGTCTGTCAATGTTCGCGCCGGCGCGGCCGGCAACCGATGGCGCGGCGTAAGGATGTCGCGCCGGAGGCGGTCATCTGACGCGAATGCAGCTTTCTGGTGCGGCGGTCAATCGTTCGGAGGATGCAATGAACAAGCGAATCGCGGGTGTGATGGTGTCGTGCCTGGTGGCGGCGATGATGGCAGTGCCCGGCTATGCGGCCTTGCAGGTGGGTGCAGCGGCGCCCGATTTCACCGCCACGGCCAGTCAGGCGGGCAAGGATTTCACGTTTTCGTTGAAGCAGGCATTGGCGAAGGGCCCGGTGGTGGTCTACTTCTATCCCGCCGCGTACACCGGCGGCTGCGATCTCGAAGCGCACACCTTCGCGACCGAGAAGGACAAGTTCAGCGCGGCCGGGGCCACCATCATCGGCGTCTCGGCCGATTCGATCGCGCGGCTCAACCAGTTTTCGTCCGATCCGAAATACTGCGCGGGGAAATTCGCGGTGGCATCCGACCCGGACGGCAAGATCGCGACCCAGTATGACCTGAAGATGATGCCGCCGCAGAAGGGCGTGACCGACGTGGAAGGCAAGCCGGTGACGCATGGCTTCTTCCCCCGCACCACGTTCGTGATCGATCGCGAAGGCAAGGTCGTGTCGACGTTTTCCTCGAAGGAAGACCATCTGACGCCCGACCAGCACGTGAAGCGCTCGTTGGCGATCGTCCAGCAGATGCACAGCGGCAAGGCACCGTAACCAGCGCGGGCCCGGGCGCCAGGCATCGCCCGGGCTTGCGTTCGCTGCCGTTCTGCGTGAGGCTGGTATCCGCGGACAGGAGTCGCATGGGTCGGGAGGCTTCATGGTCGACTGCAGCGAGGTGCCGGCCGGATGTTCCACCGACGCATTGTTCGTCGAGGTCTATGCGCGCCTGAAAGCCATGGCCTCGCGGCGGCTGGCGGGCCAGCGCCGCAATGGCACCCTGGAAACCACCGAACTGGTGCACGAGTTGTACCTGCGCATGGGCGATCGAATGGCCTTGCGCTTCCAGGAGCCGGCGCAGTTTTTCGCCTATGCGGCGCGCGCGATGCGCCATCTGTTGATCAACCGTGCGCGCGACCGCCTCCGATTGCGCGCGGGCGGCCAATGGAATCGCGTGACGCTGGACGATCGCAATTTGCAACTGGCCATTGCGACCGCCGAGCAGGCGCTGGCGCTGGATGCGGCGCTGGACGCTCTGGAACAGAACGACGCGCGCGCGGCCAAGGTGGTCGAACTTCGCTATTTCGCGGGCCTGAGCCTGGAGCAGGTCGCCGCCACGCTTGGGCTGACACGCCGCACGATCGACCGCGACTGGCGTTTCGCGCGCGCTTTCATCAAGACACATCTGGAATGAAACGCCGCGCGTCGCAATTGGCGTGCAGGCGGGGTTTATTGGCAGATACTCCAATGTTCTTTTGATCGTCATCCCCGCGAAAGCGGGGACCCAGTGACTCTGATTGGAAACCAAGGCACTGGGTTGACTCGCGCCATCCTTGGCGCTCGCCCTGCGGGCCGCCTTCGGCGTTCGCGTTTGCAATCTTGCAAACGCAGTCGGATCGCCGCTTTGCGACGTCCGGAATGACGAGTGAAGGATTCTCTTGATTCGAAATACGCTCAACCATATTCGGAGAGTTGCCGCTGTGGATTCCACGCCGACACTGCGTGACTTGTTCGAGCAGGCGCTTTCGCTGCCGCCCGATGCACGCGCGCGCATGCTTGCCGAGCGCTGCAGCGATCCGGGCGTCCGTGCCGAACTGGACCGTTTGCTGGCGGCCGACGCGGAACAGGGCGACTGGCTGGCGCCGGGCGATGCCGCCAGCGCCGCGCAGACGATCGGGGAAATCGAAGATGTCGAACCGTTGCCGGCGGGCAGCCACATCGGTCCGTTCGAGTTGCTGGAAGTGCTGGGCGAGGGCGGCTCGTCCACCGTGTTCCGCGCTTTTCGCGACGTGGAAGGCGTGCGCCAGTACGTCGCGGTCAAGCTGCTGGCGCGCGGCCTGTACACCGCCGAAGCGCGGCGGCGGTTCCATCACGAACGCGAAGCGCTGGCGCGGCTGCGCCACCCCGGCATCGCGCGGCTGATCGAGGGCGGCATCGCCGACAACGGCCTCGCCTACATCGCGCTGGAACTGGTCGAGGGCAAGCCGATTACGTCCTACGCGCAGGAACACGCGTTCTCAGAACGTCGGCGGCTGACGCTGTTCCTGCGGGTTTGCCGCGCAGTCGAATCCGCGCACCGCGCGCTCATTGTCCACCGCGACCTGAAACCTTCCAATGTATTGGTCACCGCCGAAGGCGAAATGAAGCTGCTGGACTTCGGGATCGCCAAGTTGCTGGACGACACCGAAGACGCCACGCGCACGCGGCACCACGCACTGACGCCCGCCTACGCCGCGCCGGAACAGTTCACGTCGGGCGCGA
>JAICIW010000263.1 GCA_025928735.1 Rhodanobacteraceae bacterium
CGCCTCCTTGCTGGCCGCCGGCACCCGCGAAGTTTCGACATTCAAGTGGCTCGGCGACGCGCCGCAAGGCATCAGCTACGACTACACGATGAAATCGGCCTTGAAGCAGAAACATCGCAGCGTCCGTTTCGATTGGGCGCGCCACACCATCGTGGTGGATGACAACGGCACGTCCCGTTTTCCCACGCAGCCCGGCGCGGTCGAACGCCACACCGTGCCGCTGGCGCTCGCCGCCGGCCTTGCCGCGGGCAAGACCGACTTCACGCTGCCCGTTGCGGTGCGCGACCGCATCGAAACCCAGCACTTCACCGCGCAAGGCAAGCAGAACGTGAGCGTCCCCGCCGGTACCTTCGATGCCACCCGTGTCAGCCGCAGCGACGAGGGCGAAGGGTTCGAGGCGTGGTTTGCGCCCGGAAAGCTGCCGGCGCCGGTCAAGATTGACCAGCGCGGCAAGAACGATTTTTCTCTCGAACTCGAAAGCTGGTCGGCGCGCTGATCCCATCGGCGGGATGCGCTCCGCTGCTCCCGCCCTGCATGGAGCTGCCGCTATGGCCTGCCCCGGTAGGGCGGGTGCCAACCCGTCTCGTGGCACTCTGCAAATGCAACCCGCCTTCGCGGGGATGACCAAGACAGGGTTGATCACAGATCCTCAGGCGCGAGCGGGACCGAAACGGCAGCCCTCGTTCTGGCGAGAAGAAAAAATGGATCCCGGCCTGCGCCGGGATGACGAGCAAACACCAACATTGCGTGCACGCGGCAACGCGCGCCGTTCCTGCGACAGAGCCAGGATGCACTTGCCTCAGTTCGGCAGGCGCCGGATGTGCGCGCCCAACCCGCCGAGTTTTTCCTCGATGTTCTCGTAGCCGCGGTCGATGTGGTAGATGCGATCGACGGTGGTGTCGCCGTCGGCGACCAGCCCCGCCAGCACCAGCGACGCGGATGCGCGCAGGTCGGTCGCCATCAGTTGCGCGCCGGACATTTGCGGGACGCCACGCACGATCGCGGTGTTGCCTTCGACTTTGATATCGGCGCCGAGGCGATGCAGTTCCTGCACGTGCATGAAGCGGTTCTCGAACACGGTCTCGGTGATGATGCCGGTGCCCTCCGCAACACAATTGAGCGCGGTGAACTGCGCCTGCATGTCGGTCGGGAACGCGGGATACGGAGCCGTGGTGACGTCGACCGCGCGGGGACGATTGCCGCGCATGTCGATTTCTATGGAATCGCTGTCGCAGTTGATGTGCGCCCCGGCGTCTTCGAGCTTGGACAGCACCGATTTCAGGATGTCGGGACGCGTGCGCTTGGCCCGCACCTTGCCGCCGGTGATCGCGCCGGCCACGAGGAACGTGCCGGTTTCGATCCGGTCGGGCAACACTTCGTAATGCGCACCATGCAGGCGCTCGACGCCGTCAATGACGAGCGTCGTCGTACCGATGCCGCCAATCTTCGCGCCCATCGCGTTGAGGCAGTGCGCGAGATCGCAGACTTCGGGTTCCTCGGCCGCGTTCTCGATCACCGTAGTGCCTTCGGCCAGCGCCG
Source organism: Rhodanobacteraceae bacterium (assembly GCA_025928735.1). Taxonomy (GTDB): domain Bacteria; phylum Pseudomonadota; class Gammaproteobacteria; order Xanthomonadales; family Rhodanobacteraceae; genus 66-474. The sequence continues at coordinate 1,540 of JAICIW010000263.1, forward strand.
CGGCCATCATGATGTTCTCGGTGCCGGTCACGGTGACCATGTCCATCACCACGCGCGCGCCTTTCAGGCGTTTCGCGCGCGCCTTGATGTAACCGTTCGCGACCGTGATGTCCGCGCCGAGGGCACGCAGCCCCTTGATGTGCTGGTCGACCGGGCGCGAACCGATCGCGCAGCCGCCCGGCAGCGACACGTCGGCCTGACCGTATTTCGCGATCAGCGGGCCCAGCACCACGATCGCCGCGCGCATCGTCTTGACCAATTCGTAGGGTGCGGAAAAGCGGTCGGTCGGACGCGGATCGATGCGGATGCGCATGTGTTCGTCCACCGCCAGCTCGGCACCCATCTGGCCCAGCAATTCCATGGTGGTGGTGACATCGTGCAGGTGCGGCACGTTGCCGATGGTGACGGGCTCGTCGGCCAAAAGGCACGCGGCGAGGATCGGCAACACCGCGTTCTTGGCGCCGGAAATCCACACGTCGCCGTTGAGCGGTTTGCCACCGGAAATGACGATGCGCGCCATCAGTTCGCCTCGACTTCGGCCGGCGTGAGGGTGCGCAGCGACAGCGCGTGGACCTCACCACCCATGCGTTCGCCCAGCACCGCGTACACCATGCGATGGCGGGCAAGCGTGGGCTTGCCGACGAAGGCTTCGGTCACGACCTGTGCCTGGAAATGGACGTCGTCGGGACTGGCGACGTGCACCTGGGCACCGGGAAACGCCGCTTCCAGCAGGGCTTTCAATTCGTTGGATTGCATGAACCTTACTCGAACGCGAAGCCGGCCCGCCACCGCGCATCCGCTGCCGGATGCATGGAAGGCGTGCCTGCCGCCTGTACAATGCGAAACGGCGATGTTACTGGAAATCGCGTTTCGGCTCAGGAGCACACCCGCATGAACGCGCGTACCGTCGAAGCTCCGCCCAAGCCTTTCCACGATGACGAGCGCGCCGCGCTGGTCGAAAGTGCACGCAAGGTCATCCGCATCGAGACGGGGGCCATCGCCGACATCGAGGCACGGATCGACGGCGATTTCAGCAAGGCCTGCCGCCTGATCCTGGCCAGTTCCGGGCGCGTAGTGGTATCCGGGATGGGCAAGTCCGGCCATATCGCGCGCAAAATCGCAGCCACGCTCGCCTCCACCGGCACGCCTTCGTTTTTCGTGCATCCCGGCGAAGCCAGCCACGGCGACATCGGCATGATCACGCGGCAAGATGTGGTGCTGCTGCTTTCCAATTCCGGCGAGACGGAAGAAGTCCTGACCATCGTGCCGTTCCTGAAACGGCAGGGCAACGCGCTGATCGCGATGACCGGCAATCCGCTTTCCTCGCTGGCGCGCGATGCCGACGTGCACCTCGATGCCAGCGTCAGCAACGAAGCGTGCCCGCTGGGTCTCGCGCCCACCGCCAGCACCACCGCCGCGCTGGTGCTGGGCGATGCGCTGGCCATCGCGTTGCTGGAAGCGCGTGGCTTCACCGCCGACGATTTCGCGCGCTCGCATCCCGCCGGTGCGCTCGGCCGCCGCCTGCTCAAGATTTCGGACGTGATGCACACCGGTGCCGCGATCCCGATGGTGCGCACCGACGCGACCCTCACCGAAGCCCTGATCGAAATGTCCCGCAAGGGCCTCGGCATGACCGCAATCGTGGAAGGCGACGCGCACCTCGTGGGCGTATTCACCGACGGCGACTTGCGCCGCATGCTGGACGACCATGGCGTCAACCTGCGCACCACATCGGTCGGCGACGCGATGAGCCACAACCCCAAGGTGATCGGCCCGGACAAGCTGGCCGCCGAAGCCGCGCAGTTGATGGAAACCTACAAGATCCACGCGCTGCTGGTGGTCGATGGTGCGCAGCGCGTGGTGGGGGCGCTGAACATCCACGACCTGCTGCGCGCCAGAGTCGTTTGAATATCGGAGCCGCGGGATTCGAGAACGCGGCATAATCTTGTCGTCATTCCGGGACCACTGCGCCATGCGCGGCGGAATCCGGAATCCAGTGCCTTGATCTATCGATGGCAGAAGAGACACTGGATTCCCGCTTGCGCGGGAACGACGGCTCGGAAACATGTCTCCCGTCGCTCTCAATTCCTCGCCAACTTCTCACATGTCGAATCTTGCCGATATCCCGCAAGACATCCTCGCCCGCGCCGCGAAGATCAAGCTGGTCGCGTTCGACGTCGACGGCACGCTCACCGATGGGCGATTGTGGTTCACCGAGGAAGGGCGCGAGATCAAGGCGTTCCATGTGCACGATGGCCTCGGCATCAAGCGGTTGCGCGCGCATGGCATCGACGTGGCGCTGATCAGTTCGCGGGTCAGCCACGCCGTGGAATTGCGCGCCGAGCAACTTGGCGTCGACCATGTC
>JAICIW010000253.1 GCA_025928735.1 Rhodanobacteraceae bacterium
ACCAGTCGCTACCTGTGGGTGGTGCTGCTGGTGACGCTGGCCTGCGGCGTGATCGGTTTCTACGACGACTACCGCAAGCTGGTGCTGAAAGATCCGCACGGCCTGCCTGCGCGCTGGAAATACCTTGCGCAATCGGTGGTGGGCCTCGCCGCCGCGCTGTTCCTGTTCCACACCGCAGACGTGCCGGCCGCGACCGCGTTGTACGTGCCGCTGTTCAAGCACGTGGCGATTCCGCTCGGCGGCGGCTTCGTGGTGGTCGCATATCTGTGGATCGTCGGTTTTTCCAACGCGGTGAATCTCACCGACGGACTCGACGGGCTCGCAATCATGCCGGCGGTGCTGGTGACCGCGGCGCTGGGTGCGTTCGCGTATCTCGCCGGCAACGCGGTGTTCTCGGCGTATCTCGGTATCCCGTCCATTCCGGGCGCGGGCGAACTCGCGGTGTTCTGCGGTGCACTCACCGGCGCGGGGCTCGGCTTCCTGTGGTTCAACACCTATCCCGCGCAGGTGTTCATGGGCGACGTGGGCGCGCTCGCGATCGGCTCGGCGATCGGTTGCGTGGCGGTGATCGTGCGCCAGGAAATCATCCTGCTGGTGATGGGCGGATTGTTCGTGGTCGAGACGGCATCGGTGATGCTGCAGGTCGGCAGCTTCAAGTTGCGCGGCAAGCGCGTGTTCCGGATGGCGCCGATCCATCACCACTTCGAGTTGAAGGGCTGGCCCGAGCCGCGGGTCATCGTGAGGTTCTGGATCATTTCGGTGGTGCTGGTGCTGGTCGGTCTGGCGACGTTGAAGGTGCGTTGAGCATGCTCGGATTTGGTTCATCGCAGGCGGTGCGCAAACTCGGTCCCAAGGGCCGCCACGACCCGTGGCTGCTGCTGGCGATCACCGGGCTGGTCACGTTCGGCATCGTGATGGTGGCTTCCAGTTCCATTGCGGTGGCGGACGGGCAGCACATCGGCGAGTTCTATTACCTGAAGCGTCACCTGATTTTTCTCGCTGCCGGTGGCGCGATGGCGGTGTGGATCGCGTTGCGCGTCGAACTCGACAAACTCGAAAAGTATTCGGGCTGGCTGATGCTGGGTACGTTCGCACTCTTGCTGCTGGTGTTCATCCCGCACATCGGGATGCGCATCAACGGCGCGCGCCGCTGGATCAATCTCGGCTTTTCGGGGTTCCAGCCGGTCGAACTGGCCAAGCTGACAGTGGTGGTGTACGTCGCCAGTTATCTGGTGCGCCACCGCGATGCGGTCGAGACGAAATTCCTGGGTGCGGTGAAGCCGGTCGTGGTCGCGGGATTCACCGCGGTGCTGTTGCTCGCGCAGCCCGACTTCGGTTCGGCCGCGCTGATCGGCGTGGTCACGATCGGGATGTTGTGGTTGGCCGGCGCGCGCATGCGCAATCTCGTGATCATGGGCCTGCCGTTGATGCCGCTGGGCGCATGGTTGGCGCTTTCCACCGATTACCGCGTGAAGCGCCTGACGTCGTTCCTCGATCCATGGAAGGATCCGTTCGACAATGGCTTCCAGTTGACCCAGGCATTGATCGCGGTCGGACGCGGCAAATGGTTCGGCGTGGGTCTCGGTGGCAGCGTGCAGAAGTTGTTCTATCTGCCGGAAGCGCACACCGATTTCATCCTTGCGGTGATCGCCGAGGAACTCGGATTCGTCGGCGTGTTGTTCGTGCTTGCGATGTTCGCGCTGCTTGTCGGCCGCGGGCTGCAGCTTGGCCTGCGCGGGGTGGAGGTGGGCCAGCATCGCGCCGGCTACGTCGCGTTCGGCATTTCGCTGATGATCGGCCTGCAGGCGCTGGTGTCGGTGGGTGTGAACCTCGGTGTATTGCCGACCAAAGGACTGACGTTGCCGCTGATCAGCTCCGGCGGTTCCAGCACGTTGATGACTTGCGTGATGCTGGGTGTGCTGGTGCGCGCCGGCTATGAAATCCACCGCGCCGAAGACGCGCGCCGGATGGCGACGCGCCGCAGCGCGAATTCGGAGGTCCATGCAAAAGAGTCCGACCGGGCTTCCGCCGAGTTGCCGCTGGCGGCGCGCACACGCATCGAACCCCGTTTCGGCGAGGTGCACGCATGAGCGACGTGCGCGCGCCCGTGTTGATCATGGCCGGCGGCACCGGCGGCCACATCTTCCCCGGCCTCGCGGTCGCCGACGCCTTGCGCGCCCGCGACGTGCCGGTGTTGTGGCTGGGCGCGGAAGGTGGCATGGAAAACCGGATCGTGCCCGAGCACCACGTCGCGATGCGGACGCTGCACGTGAAAGGATTGCGCGGCAAGGGTCTGCGCCAGCGTCTCGCGGCGCCATGGATGCTGGCGCGCGCGCTGGTCGGCGCGTGGCGGATCCTGCGCGAAGCGAATCCGCGCAGCGTGCTGTCGATGGGCGGCTACGTGGCCGGCCCCGGCGGCATCGCCGCGTGGCTGCAACGCCGTCCGCTGCTGGTGCACGAACAGAACCGCATCGCGGGCTTCACCAATCGCGTGCTGGCGCGCTGCGCGCGCCGGGTGATGAGCGGATTTTCCGACGCGTTTTCGGCCAAGGCGCACGCGGAGTGGACCGGCAATCCGGTGCGCGCCGACATCGCCGCGCTGCCCGCACCCGCGGAACGTCTGGCGCATCGCGTTGGCGCACCGCGCCTTTTGGTGCTTGGCGGCAGCCTCGGAGCGCGCACCTTGAATCTGGGTTTGCCGAATGCGTTGTCGCACATTCCCGCCGACCGGCGTCCGGAAGTGCGGCACCAGTGCGGTGCCGCGCACGTCGAAGCGACGCGCGCCGCCTACGCGCGCGTCGAAGTGCAAGCGACGGTCGAGCCGTTCATCGCCGACATGGCAGCGGCCTACGCTTGGGCGGACCTGGTGATCTGCCGCGCTGGTGCGCTGACTCTTGCCGAGCTTGCCGTGGCGGGTCTCGGCGCGATTCTGATGCCGTTCCCCTACGCGGTCGACGACCACCAGACCAAAAACGCCGAAGGCTTCGTAGCCGTGGGCGCGGCCGAACTGGTGCAGGACCGCAACTTCGATGCCTCGCGTTTCGCCGGCATGCTGGAGCGCCTGCTGCGCGATCCGGACAAGCGTCTCGCAATGGCGAACGCCGCGCGCGCGCTCGCCAAGCCGGACGCCGCCGCCGTGATCGCGGAACGCTGCATGGAGGTGGCCGCATGACGCCGCATCGCCTCCCGCCACATGGCGACATCATGCAGAGCTTCCGGCGCGTGCACTTCATCGGCATCGGCGGCGCCGGCATGAGCGGCATCGCCGAGGTGCTGCACACGCTCGGTTACGACGTGTCGGGCTCCGATCGCGCCGCCTCGCCTATCACCGAACGGCTGGCTGGCATGGGCGTGCACGTCGCGATCGGTCACGCCGCCGAGCACGTTGCCAACGTCGACGCGGTGGTGGTGTCGAGCGCGATCAAGCCGGACAATCCGGAACTTGTGGCCGCACAGACGCGCCGGATTCCTGTGGTGCCGCGCGCCGAAATGCTGGGCGAACTGATGCGTTTCCGGCGCGGCATCGCGGTAGCCGGTTCGCACGGCAAGACCACCACCACCAGCCTCACCGCCAGTGTGCTGGCCGAGGCGGGCTACGACCCGACTTTCGTGATCGGCGGGCAACTGCTCTCGGCCGGCGCGAACGCGCGGCTGGGCGCGGGCACCTATCTCGTCGCCGAAGCCGATGAATCCGACGGATCGTTTCTGAAACTATCGCCGGTGATCGCGGTGGTCACCAACATCGACGCCGATCACCTCGATCACTACCACGGCGACTTCGCCGAATTGAAACAGGCGTTCACGGATTTCCTGCATCGGCTGCCGTTCTATGGATTGGCGGTGCTGTGCGTCGACGATCCCGAAGTCGCAGCGCTGGCGCAACGCACGCCGCGTTCGGCATTGACCTACGGCATCGACCGCGCCGCTGACGTGCGCGGCGGCAACCTGCGTGCGGATGGTGCGCGCACGCATTTCGAGTTGATGCTTCCGGGCCAGCCGAATCTTCCGATCACCTTGAACCTTCCCGGACGCCACAACGTGCTGAACGCGTTGGCGGCGGCGACCATCGGTTGGCACCTCGGTGTGGAGCCGTACGCGATCGCGCGCGCGCTGGAGCAT
>JAICIW010000025.1 GCA_025928735.1 Rhodanobacteraceae bacterium
AGTACCAGACCGCCGGGCGGAAGCGGTTCGGAAGGGTGGTCGGTGTCCTTCGGCCAGGTGAACTTGGTCGAGATCACCGCACCGATGCCGACGCTGGAGGCAAAATCCTTCCCGCCGTCGCTCAGTTCGACATGGTCGCCGGCATAGCTGCTGCGATCGCCCATCAACGCCTTCATGGACTTGCCTTTGCTGCGCACTTGCCAGGAGGAGGTTGGGTCCGAAGCCGGATATTGGTCGGTAGCGGGCAGGTTGTGGAATGCAAATGCAGTGCCGCAGGGACACAGTTCGACCACCGCATTGCGGTTGGCGGCGTGGGCGGCTTCGTGGATCGCCTTCCAGAAGTCGGCCAGCTTCTCGCAGGATTCTTCCGGGCGCGCATGGTGGTGCGCAGGGTTGTAGCAGGGCGCAACCGCGTTCAGGTACTGACCATCGAACTTGATCCCGTCGAAGCCCCAATCACCGATGATCTTTTTCACCAGCGCGACGTAGTAGTCGACGGTGGGCCGATAGGCCGGGCATTGGGTGAATGCATTCCACCAACTGATCTTCTGAACCGATCCGTTCTTGTCGAGCAGCAACATTTCGGGATGATCGTGCAGGATGTCGCTGCCCGGGTCGGCCGCCAAGGGCGCCAGCCAGAGGCGCGGCCGCAGGCCCGCGTCCTTGATCGCGCGCACGAAGGCACGCATGTCTTCCTCACCACGCGGAAACTTGCGCGGGTCGAGTCGCCAGTCGCCCTCGTTGGTTTGCCAGCCATCATCGATGACGGCCCAGCCGAAGCCTAGATCGCGCACCTTTGGCAGGGTCGCCAGCACCTGTTCACGGGTGAAATCGCGCCCGTAGCCCCAGGCGCACCACACCGGTGCAAACGCCGCCTCGGGCGCGATCGGCGCGATCAGTCCCTGCTCCGCCATGAAGGCGCGATAGCGCTGCAATGGCGTGAAGTGATCGCCCTGGTGCAGGCACAGATATGTATGTTCGGTGGCCAACGTTTCACCCGGTGCAAGCGTGGCCGCATGCATGGATTCAACCGCAATGGCCGCACCCCTCCGGGTTTTGCGTACCGGCAGGTCGAGCAGGCGAGCCACAGGCTCCAGGTGACCAACGGCCACTCCGGCGTCGCGGCGCCAGAGATCGGCAACCGGCGTGCCGCCGCCGTAATCCGACGCGTCCATTCCGAGCGTGTTGCGCTGATCGAACCCTTTCCCTACAGGCTGCACCCAGTCTCGCCGGTCTTCGTGCGTGGTCCCCGAAAAACTCCAGAAGCCACCAGGCGCATCGGGCAATTCGTGTGCGACGTTGCGCCAGCCGTTCACCAGCAGGGCTTGCGCGCCTTGGTTGCGATATTCCACCCGCATCACCGCCATATCGGGATGACGATCGAACGCGATGATTTCGACCACCTTCTCGACCGCGCCGTCGGATCGCCCAGTGACGACATGGCGCGTTCCGCGCCCGTGTCGCGGATCGTCGACCGATTCGACAGTGTGTCCGGTGAGGGCGAAGTCGGCCAATTCGCCGTCCTTGCACAACAGGCTTTCGCTGGCGTGGTGACTGGTCAAGGCATGACCATCCCTGAACAACCGCGTGTGCAGCCGGCCATTGAAATCGATCGCCAAATTGCCGCTCGCGACCAGCACCCGGCCGCCTTCCAAGCCGGCCAGCGCAGGTCGGCCGCTGGATGATGGAGGCGTGCCGCGGCGCATGGAAGACTTGCGGGCCCAGGCCGGCAAAGCTGCCCAGGCGGTCATGCCCGCGGCGAATTTGAGAAGGTTGCGGCGTCCCAAATGTGGCATCCAGGCGCTCCCAAGTATCAGACATTCCCATTCTGCGCCATACGTTCGGTTTGTGCAATCGATATGTTTCGTTTAGTGTATGCATAGTTTCGTTACGCGAGGCTCAGCGATATGTCGACCGTGATCCGTGCTCTGCTGCTGGCGTTGTTCGCCTTGCCTGCATTGGCCTCGCCTCCCGTAGCGAATACGTCCTACGACTTGGCCGACTTCGCGCACGTACGCAAGTTCGACGCCCACGTACACGCGAACACCGATTCCCCCGCGTTTCTCGAGCAGGCCCGGGCCGACGGATTCGAATTGCTGTCGATCAACGTCGACTATCCCGATTTCCCGCCTGCCGACCGGCAACGCGATATCGCCTTGGCATTGGCTGCACGCGATCCCGCACGATTCCACTGGGCAACCACGTTTTCCATGCGGGGATTCGGGGACCCGGGCTGGCTGGAGCGTGTCGAGGCTCGTTTGGAGGCGGACGTGGCGCGTGGCGCGCGCGGGGTAAAGATCTGGAAGAACGTCGGCATGATCGAAAAGGACGCCGACGGCAAGTTGATCATGCTGGACGATCCGAGGCTCGCCCCGGTGGCGGAGACCGTGCAGCGCCTTGGCGTGGCGCTGATCGACCACCAGGGCGAGCCTTACAATTGCTGGCTGCCCCTGTCGGAAATGACGACGGACAACGATCGCGAATACTTTCGCCATCACCCCGAATACCACGCCTGGCTGCACCCCGAGATGCCACGCTACGAAACGCTGATGGCCGCGCGCGACCGCTTCGTCGAAGCCCATCCGCACTTGCGTTTCGTCGGCGCCCACATGGCCAGCCTCGAATGGAGCGTCGACCGGCTTGCCGAATTCCTTGACCGGCACCCCAATGCCACGGTCGATCTCGCGGCGCGCATGAGCCAGGTGCAATACCAGTCATTGCGGGATTACAACCGGGTCCGCGACTTCTTCATCTACTATCAGGACCGGCTGCTTTACGGAAGCGACCTGACGCACAACCCGGCCGTCAACGACGAGGCGTTTCGCCGCGAGGCCCACGCCTTCTGGATGTCCGACTGGCGCTATCTTGCGACCGGCACGACGCAGCGCATCGATGACCTGGACGCGGAGGTGCCCGGATTGCGTCTGCCGCGCTCGGTCATCGACAAAATCTACTACCGCAATGCCGTGCGCGTGTTCGGCCTCGACGGAACTCGCGACTAGGCCAACAGCAGTTCGAATCCCACATCCTGGCTGGCTTGACGAATGTCTTCCGGGGCATCCCTGTCGGTGATCAGCATGTCCAGCCCGGAGATCGGGAGGATCCGGTGCAGGCAGACCCGCCCGAACTTGGAGCTGTCGGTGATGGCGATGACCTTGCCCGCCGCCTCGACCATTTTCCGGTTGAGGGTTGCTTCCGGCTCGTAGTGCGTCGTGATGCCGCGCTCGAGATCGAAGCCGTCCACGCCGAGAAACAACATGTCCACCTGCAGCGCATCGAGGGCCTCAACAGTCAACCCCCCATAGAACGCCATGTTCTTGCGGCGCAGCTCGCCACCCAGCATGACGATCTTGATCGCCTGCCTGGACGACAACGCCGACAGCACGCCGAAATCGTTGGTGACGACCGTGATATCGAGGTTGGGCAAGGCCTCGGCAAGCTGTATGCCGGTCGTACCCGAGTCGATGACGATGGTGTTGCCCGCCTCCACAAGCTCCGCTGCACGCTTGCCAATGCGACGCTTGTCATCCAGGTGGACCACGCGCTTGACTTCGTAAGCCGGCTCGGCCTGCACGCCCCCGATCGCGTTGCTGTCGATGGCACCGCCGTAGGCGCGAGTCATGACGCCGCGTGCGGCAAGGTAGCGCAGGTCTTTGCGCACCGTCTGCACGCTTACACCGAAACGTCGCGCCAACGATGCAACCTGGACGCTTCCCTGCTTGTGGACCAGCTCGCTGATTCGCAGACGGCGCTGGCTGGTATCGCGTGTGGCTGGCATGGCCCCTCCCTATCAACGTGCAGTATGCGATAGTTCGTTGTATTTCGCTATTGATGCATAACGAAACATAGTGTAGGCTGCGTTCTGTTTCGCAACAGGTCCTCGTCCGCGCATATTTTGGGGAAGAACCATGAAGATCGCCTGCCTGCAACAAAAAACGCTCGTCTGCGGCATTGCTTTCGCTTTCCTGGCTCCCGGTGTTGGATTGGCGCAAGGACAGCAAGCCGAAGATCCTGCATCGGTTCCTGCAACCGCTTCGACAAGCGGCGCGCAGGACGACGTTTCGAAAAAGGGCAATGACGACATTGCCACCCTGGGTACGATCCAGGTCACCGGAGTCCGCGCCAGCCTCGTGCGTTCGGTGGGGCTGAAGCGCAACGCATCCACCGTGCAGGACTCGATCACCGCATTGGAACTGGGCAAGTTCCCGGACGACAACGTGGCCGACGCCCTGAGCCACATTACCGGCGTCGCCATCTCGCGCACCGCCGGGGGAGAAGGGCAGAAAGTCAGCGTGCGCGGCCTGGGGCCCGAATACACGCTGACCACGTTCAACAATCGGATCCTCGCGACGGACGGCGCCGGCCGCGACTTCGCCTTCGACGTGCTTCCGGCCGATGTCATCAGCGGCGCCGACGTGATCAAGGGCGCGGAAGCATCACTGACCGAGGGCGCCATCGGCGGTCTGATCAACCTGCGCTCGGGAAGCGCCTTCGACCGGTCCGGCCAGCGTGGCACGGTGCGCCTGGAGGGCGACCACAACCAGATGTCGGAACTCAACGGGCACAAGCTGTCCGCGGCGTACAGCAACACCTTTGCCAACGACACGTTCGGTGTCATGGCCGGCCTCGTCTACGCCAAACGCCACGACCGCACCGACGTGGCCGGCAACGATGGCGGTTGGACCCGCAATCCAGACCCCAACGATCCGAGTTGGTTTGGCAACGCCTGGGGCGGAAATATCGACCCCAACGGAAACGGTCAACTGGATCCGGACGAGTACGGTTTGATCGCCCCCGGACAATTCCGTGTCGGCTCGATCCTCGAAGACAAGAAGCGCCTCGCCTTGTCGGGCAGCCTCGAATGGCGGCCGACCGATTCGCTGCGCGTGAAGGTGGACGGCCTCAAGACGCGCCTGAATTCACCGCAGATCGGATATCAGCAGTCGTTTTATCCGCTGTTTTCCCCCGGCCGCTGGTCCGACATCACGGTACAGGACGGCATCGTCACCGGGCTCACCCTGGACAACCCGGATCCGGAATTGCGGCTCAACCCGGAGCTGTTGAACATGACCAATTTCCGCGTGGTGGACACCGCGCTGTTCGGCGCCAACGTGGCCTGGCAGGTGACGCCCGACTTCAGCCTCGTCGGCGACGCGTACCGTTCGACCTCGCGCCGGCACTCGGGGGGTCAGGACAGTTACGTGGTCCTGCGCATGAACCAGCCCAACGTCACCCGCATCGAACTGACCGGTGACAGGGTGCCTGACGTCACCACCACGTTCGACGACGGTCGAGACCTGAGTTCAGGCTTGGCCAATGGCGAATTCGGCCCGTCCGACTTCAACACCCATTACTTCCAGCTCGGTGGCGACAACATCGACGACCGCATCAACGGCGCGTCGCTCGGCGGCAATCTGTTCGTCGACAAATTCCACGTCGACAACCTGAAGTTCGGCATCAACTTCACCGACCGGCGCAAGACACGCGACCTGGTCGACAACACCTTCACAGGTGGTGCCGACTATTACTCGGGCCAATATGCGATCAACGTGGAAGATCTTGGCGGCAACGTCTTGTCGCACAGGTTCACCCTGCCCAACTTCATGAGCGGCGTGCACTCGAGCTTCCCGCGCAGTTTCATGGCCTTCGACATACAGGGATACCTGGCAGCGTTGCGCGCCTACGACGGCAAGCCTCGCCCGGGTGGCGGCGTCTACGACTTCAGCGCCGCCGCGCCCGAATGGAATCCGCTGCAGAGCTATCGCGTTTCCGAGCGAACCGTCAGCACCTATTTGCAGGCAGACATGTCGGGGGAACGCTGGGATGGCAATATCGGCGTGCGTCTGGTCAAGACCGATACCACCTCCCAGGCATGGGACGCCAAGATCCTGAGCATCACGGAGAACGGGGCGTTCAATTACACGGCGAAATACGCCGATCCGACCCCGATCGTGCAGGAGGGCAACTATACCTACCTGTTGCCCTCGGCAAATTTCGTCTGGCACTTCACCGACAAGTTGCAGTTGCGCCTCGGCGCAGCGAAGACGATGGCGCGCCCCTCGGTCGAACAGCTGGCGCCAACCAGCACGACCCAAAGTGTCTCGTGGGGCGAGTTCACCCAGGTGTTCGGTGGCAACGTCGACCTCAAACCCTACAGCGCGCGCCAGGGCGACGCATCGCTGGAGTGGTACTTCGACGACAAGTCCATCTTCAACCTCGCCGTGTTCCAGAAGCACATCGAAAACCAGATCACCACCAGCTTCGAGTCGGGCCAAGACATCGGGGTCGGTCCGATCCTGGATCCGAACGGCAACCCCCTCACGAGTGGCCCCACCCTGTTCAACGTGGTTCGCCCGATCAACGGCGACTATGCAAAGGTGCATGGCGTCGAGGTCGGTCTGCAGCACTTCTGGAAGAGTGGCTTTGGATTCCGGATGCAATACACCCGCAACTGGTCGAAGAGCTGGGTCGATGGCCAGGAGCGTCCGCTGGAAGGCATCGCCCCATCCGTGTACTCGGCGAGCCTGATGTACGAGAAGGGACCATGGTCGATTGGCGCCACCGCAGACCATACCAACGGTTTCGTGACCGCGATCGGGGTGCTGGGCGACGGCTACAACGAGCTTTCCGACCCGCTTACCTGGGTGACCGCACACGTTTCGTACGAAATCAACGACCAGTTCAGCATCTCGCTCGAAGGACAGAACCTGCTCGATGAGGCGCAGACATACAGCATCAATGGGAATCCACTGCTGTCTGACGGCTACTATCGTTACGGACGCTCGGTGACGCTGGGCGTCAGGTTCAAGTTTTAGCGCTATCCGCGAAGCAGTAGTTTCGATGCGGACGGAAATCGGCACGGGAGAGGCATGCCATGGCAAATGGCAGTCTTGCCAGACCCGTAGGTAGCCTGCCTTGGCCGGATCCAGCTGATCATCGCGACGGATTGCTGATGATTAGCCTGCCGAGTGCTGGGTCGCCTGCGGAATGCCGGAATCGCCGGGTTCCAGCTTCACTGCCGCCGTCACGCGGCACTGCGGGGCAGTCCGCCCAAGGTCGGACTGCCTCAACTGGAATTGTGCTGCCGCATGGCGGTCGTTGGCAGTGATCTTGCCTGCGAGAGCTGGCGTTCCCTGCGGAGAAATGTTTGACTGACGCCCTGTGGCTGCGAGAGCTGCGCGTGAATCGATGGCAACGTCTGCAGATGGAGCGATCGCGCGCGCCTGTCGCCCAGAGCCGCAACGGCTCAGCCCGCTGCAGCGCCTTGGAGCCATGAACGTTCCGCGACCAGAACGCCATCCATGGCCTGCGGTTTGTTTCTGCGATCATCCCTGATCGCTGCTCCGTTCGCGTCGGCGACAACCCTCGCCAGTCGCGCTCCGGGAAGTCCAGAAAGGCCACCCATGGCCCGACTTTTCACAACAGCCGCTTCGATTGAAGCGCTGTATGTGCGATCATTCGGGATTGAACAGATTGATTGCTACCTGCTCCCAATGACTTTCGTCGTCACCGACAACTGCGTGAAGTGCAAGTACACCGATTGCGTGGAGGTGTGCCCGGTCGATTGTTTCCACGAAGGACCGAACTTCCTCGCGATCGATCCGGACGAATGCATCGACTGCACGTTGTGCGAACCGGAATGTCCCGCGCGCGCGATCTTCCCCGAGGACGACGTGCCCGCGGGCCAGGAACACTACGTCGCGTTGAATGCGGAACTGGCGAAAGCGTGGCCGGTGCTCACCGAGCGCAAGGACCCGCCGCCGGACGCCAAGGAATGGGACGGCAAGCCGGACAAGTTGCCGCTGCTCGAACGCTAGCTCGTGCGATCGCCGATGATCGCTGCGATGGCCACCTCTGCGTAAGCGAACAGCGCTTCGGCAACAAGGCACCAGAACGGCCTTGCATGGCCTAACTTCTCACAACGGCTGCCTCGACTTCGGCGATCCAGCTCAGCGTTGCAGCAGGTGTTGCTGCATTGTGCCGATCAGCCGCCACCCAATCTTTGTTGCAGCGCGCCCATCACCCGCGCGACTGCGTCGGAGTTGCCTTGCGCGCTGATCAGGCTGCCCGTGCCGGACGGCGTGACACTGACGGTCACCGCGCCTTGCACGCTTTCGCTCTTGCTGCGATGGAAGATGCGGTGGAAGAAGCCGCCTTCGGACTTTTGCTTCACCACCGTGTCGACCGCGACCTGATAGGTGAGCGCGTTGTCGTCGTGCGCGGTGACCTGGCCGACGTCGCTGCGGGAAAGCGCGAGCCCAACGCGGTGATAGGCGCTGGCCGGGGTGTCGGACAGCGTCAATGAGTTGCTGGTGGCGGCGGCGGCACCCGCGGCGGCTGTGGATTCCGTCGGTGGCGCGCCGGTCTCGGGCGCCGTCATCGTGCCGGCGGCGGAAGCCGCGCCGGTGCCGGCATCCGGAATCGCCAGCGCCTCGGAGGTGGCTGGCTGATCCATGCCCGGCGGCACTTCCAGCGGCCGCTCCTGTTGTGCGGACTTGTAGGCAGGTTCCTTGTGCCGGAACGGATTGTGGGCCTTGATGGTCTGGCATCCCGTCAGCGCGATCGGGGCGAGCAGCAACAGCGTCAAAGTGAGTCGTTTCATGGGCGCATTGTGCATGATCATGGCGTGACGGCGCCAGCGAGGGCGGACAGGGTTTCGCGAAGACGGGTGCGCGCGGGGCCCTGCGCGAGTTCCAGCAACGGCAGACGCAGCGTCGCGCCACACAAACCCATTTCGGCCAGCCCGGCCTTCACCGCAATGGGGTTCGGTGCGCAATTCAACGCGTCGAGCAACGGCGCGATCCGCTGCGCGTGCTGGGTGGCGGTGGTGCGGTCACCGCCGCGCGCGGCATCGCACAGCGCACGGAAAACTTCCGGAACCAGGTTGTTCACCACCGAAACCACACCTCCTGCACCCGCCAGCATCGCGTCGACCGCGCTGCCATCGTCGCCGGACAGATAGACAAATCCCGGTCGCTGAAGTTGCACGATTGCGGCAATGCGTTCCGGCGTGCCGACCGCCTCCTTGATGCCGATGATGCCGGCGCTGTCGCGAAGATCGGCGACCGTTTCAGGCTGCATGTCGCAGCCGGTGCGCGAAGGCACGTTGTACATCAGCACGGGCAGGCCGCCACGCGTGGCGACTTCGGTGAAGTGACGGCGCAAGCCGTCCTGGGTCGGACGCACGTAGTACGGTGTCACCACCAGCGCCGCACCGACGCCCAGCGCCTTGGCGCGATGCGTCAAGGCAACCGTCTTGGCGGTCGCGGCTTCGCCGGTGCCGGCGATCACCGGCACGCGATGCGCGATGCGTTCCACTGCGAAGACCAGCAGGCGCTCGTAGTCCGATTCATCCAGCATGTGTGCTTCGCCGGTGGACCCCGCCACCACGATGCCCTGGGTGCCGCCGTCGAGCTGACGATCGATCAACCGCCCGAACGCGGCCAGATCGAGCACGCCGTGTTCGTCGAACGGCGTCGCGATCGCGCAGAGGCTGCCGGCAATGTCCACGAAGAGGTTCCTGCGCTCGTCCAAACCCCGCATCATAAGGCAATCGCGCGGCGGGATTCCGTCTCGAATCGGTCCCGGACTGTCTGTCACGCCTGCCCCATGCTGGACCGGCCACGAAGCGACCCGGGTGATCACAATTGGAAACGCCAGTCGACGCCATTATTCTCCCTTCCGTGAACCTGAAAACCGTCACCCGCTTGAACCCTCCCGCCGCTCGCCCTGCCGCCGACCACCAGTTGCTGATCCAGGCCGTCGCGCCCGCGGCGGACTCGCCGCTGCTGGTGCTGTCGCGCCGCATCGCCGACGCCGGCTGCAACCTGGTCGAATCACGCGTCGCCACCGTGGGTGCGGACGTGTCCGTGCTGCTGCTGGCCAAGGGCGGCTGGGATGCGATCGCCAAACTGGAAACCGCGCTCGCCCGCGTCGGGCGCAGCGAGAACGTGCACCTGCTGAGTTATCGCACCCAGGCACGCGACCGGCAAAGCCACCTGTTGCCGTACATGATCGAGGTGGTCGCGGCCGACAAGCCGGGCGTGCTGGTGGAATTGATCGACTTCTTCAACCGCCGCTCGATCAGCATCGAGCAGATGTCCTCGATGCGCTATCAGGCCATGCAGACCGGCGCGGACATGTTCCAGGCGCAACTGACGATCGGGATTCCCGCTGATACGCGCATCGCCGAACTGCGCGACGAGTTCATGGAAATGTGCGACGGTTTGAATCTCGACGCGATCATGGACCCCGTCAAATTTTAAGGATGCTCCGTCGTCATCCCGGCCATGGATTGGCCGGGATCCAGAACCACGGATGGAAAACGCAACCTTCCTTTAACCGTCATCCCGGCGAAAGCCCGGGATCCATTTTGATGATCAAAATCGGCAACAAGGTTCCCAAACTCGCAGGCACCCTCCAGTCGGGCGACACGCTGAAGCTCGCCGACCTGCGCGGCCAGTGGGTGGTGCTGTATTTCTACCCCAAGGACAACACCACCGGCTGCACCCGCGAGGCCGGCGACTTTCGCGACTTGTACACGACGTTCAAGCGCCGCGGCGCCGCGATCGTGGGCGTATCGCGCGACAGCGCCCGCTCGCATTCCGGTTTCAAGGAAAAGCTCGGCCTGCCCTTCCCGCTGGTCGCCGACACCGACGAGGCCTGGTGCAAGGCGTTCGATGTGATCCGCCAGAAAAAGTTGTATGGCCGCGAATACCTGGGCGTCGATCGCAGCACCTTCCTGATCGATCCCGAAGGCAAACTCGTCCAGGAGTGGCGCGGCGTGAAAGTGCCTGGCCACGCCCAAACCGTCCTGGACGCGACCCCCGCCAAGTGAGCAAGCCCGCCCGATCCGCGCCCGCCAAACGCGCGCCCGTCTCCCCGCCCGCCCAATCCGGAGCCCGCATGCCGAAGCCCGCCGCCCGGCGCATCTATGCGCTGGACACCAACGTGTTGCTGCACGATCCGACCGCGCTGTTCCGTTTCGAGGAACACGACGTGTTCATCCCGATGACGGTGCTGGAGGAACTGGACGAAAAGAAACAGGGCGTGTCAGAAGTCGCCCGCAACGCGCGCCAGGCCAGTCGCTTCCTCAACGAACTGATCGAACGCAACAACAGCCACGGCATCGCCGACGGCGTGCCGCTTGCGCAGCCCGACGGCGTCAAGTTGCGCAGCGGCGGCGCCAATGGACGTCTCTACTTCCAGATACAGACCAGCAACGGGCAGGGCAAAGCCGACAACCGCATCCTCGCCGCGATCCTCGACCTGCGCGAACATCATCGCGACGCCGCGGTGGCGTTGGTGTCCAAGGACATCAACCTCCGCATCAAGGCGACGATTTACGGTGTCGCCGCCGAGGATTACGAGAACGACCGGGCGCTGGATGATTTCTCGCTGCTGTACACCGGCTCGGCCGAACTGCCGGCTGATTTCTGGGATCGCCATCCGGAATTGCGCTCGTGGTCGGAACGCGGGCAGACGTTCTACGAGGTGAAACCGCGCGACGACGAGGCCTGGCAACCCAACGAATGCCTGTATCTGCCCGGCGAAAACAGCGTCGAACTGCGCGTGCTCGATCAGGCCGGCGAAAAGAACAAACTGGCGCTGCTGCACGACTACACCAGCAGTGCGCACAGCGTGTGGGGTATCGCCGCGCGCAACCGCGAGCAGAATTTCGCGCTCAACATGCTGATGGATCCGGACATCGACTTCGTGACTCTGCTCGGCACCGCCGGTACCGGCAAGACCTTGCTGGCGCTCGCTGCGGGTCTGGCACAGGTGATGGATCAGCAGCGCTATCGCGAAATCATCATGACCCGTGCGACGGTGTCGGTGGGCGAGGACATCGGTTTCCTGCCCGGCACCGAAGAAGAAAAGATGACACCGTGGATGGGCGCGCTCACCGACAACCTCGAAGTGCTGACCAATCCCGAGGAAGGCGGTTCGTGGGCGCGCCAGGCGACCAACGATTTGCTGGCCTCGCGCATCAAGATCCGTTCGCTGAACTTCATGCGCGGCCGTACGTTTCTGTCGCGTTACCTGATCATCGACGAGGCGCAGAACCTGACGCCCAAGCAGATGAAGACGCTGATCACCCGCGCCGGTCCCGGAACCAAGATCGTGTGCCTCGGCAACGTCGAGCAGATCGACACGCCGTATCTGACCGAAACGACGTCGGGACTCACCTACGCGGTGGATCGCTTCAAGCAGTGGCCGCACGCGGCGCACATCACGCTACGGCGGGGTGAGCGGTCGCGACTTGCCGACTTTGCCTCAGAAGCATTGTGAAGCCGAAGACCAACGGAAAGGCAACAACGTTGTCGTCATTCCGGGGCCGCATCCGGTTCCATCGGATGCGGAACCCGGAACCCAGCGCCTTTGGCCTTTACAATCCAGAGTCACTGGGTTCCGGATCGCTGCTCCGCAGCGTCCGGAATGACGAATTGACATGTCATACCAATCCTCGACGGTGAATCCCGTCTGCTGCCTCACCATCGCAGGCTCCGACTCCGGTGGCGGCGCGGGCATCCAGGCCGATCTCAAGACCTTCGCGGCGCTCGGCGTGCACGGCACCAGTGCAATCACGGCGCTGACCGCGCAAAACACGCAAGGCGTGACGGCGGTGCACCCGGTGCCGGCGAACCACCTGCGCGCCGAACTCACTGCGGTGTTCGATGATTTCGCGATCGCGGCAGTCAAGACCGGCATGCTGGGCGATGCCCGCACGGTGCGCTGCGTCGCGCGCGCACTCGCACGCCGCAAGCCGCGCTGGCTCATTGTCGATCCCGTGATGATCGCAACTTCCGGCGCGCGGTTGCTGGACAAGGACGCGGTCAAGGTGCTGATCGGAAACCTGATCCCGCTCGCCGATGTGCTGACGCCCAACCTGCCGGAAGCCGAAGCCCTGACCGGCATCGCGATCCGCAACGCGCGCGACGGCGAACGCGCCGCGGAAAAATTGCGCGCGTTCGGCGCCAAGGCCGTGCTGCTGAAAGGCGGCCACGGACGCGGACGTGAAGTGATCGATCGATGGTTCGATGCGCGTGGCACGTTCGAAATCCGCAGCCGCAGGCTGCCGTTCGAGGCGCACGGTACCGGTTGCACGCTGTCGGCTGCGCTCGCCGCCGAATTGGCAAAGGGCCGATCGCCGCGCGTCGCTACACGCCG
>JAICIW010000387.1 GCA_025928735.1 Rhodanobacteraceae bacterium
GCCGAAACTGGATCTCACCGCGCGGCGCGCGGATGGCAGTACCTTCGAAGCGGTGATGGAATTCTCGCCAGCAACCTACGAAGGCGAGCCCTGCCAGCAGATCGTGTTCCGGCTACCGGCCACCAACACCGCGACGGAAGACGAGCTGCGCCGCCTGAAAACGCAGGACCCGCTGACCGGCCTGTCCAACCGTACGCATTTCCTCGAAGGCGTGGACCAAGCCGTGGCGCGCGCGCTCGACGGCAGCACCGATCAGGCGCTGCTGTTGCTGGAACCCGACAACTACCGCGCGGTGCTCGACACCGTCGGCATCACCGGCGCCGACGATGTGCTGCGCCAGCTTGCCGGCACCATCAAGCAGCGCCTGCACGCCACGGATCGCGCCGGCCGCATCGGCGATCATTCATTCGGCATCCTGCTGTCGGGCCGTACCCAGGCTGAAGTGTTGCAGATCGCCGAGTCGCTTCGCGCGAGCGTCGAGACCGCCATCATCGAAGCCGGTGGTCGCTCCACCAGCCTCACCATCAGCATCGGCGGCAGCCTGCTCGGCGAGAAGAACGCGAAATCGCAGGTACTGCTGTCGCTGGCCGACGACGCGCTCCGCTCGGCCTCAGGCCAAGGCGGCAACCGCGTCGACATCCACGATCCAGCCGCCGCGGACAAGGCCGAGGCCGCACGCCAGCAGCAGTGGCTCGACATGATCGACACCGCACTGGCGCAGGACGGTTTCGTCCTTTACTTCCAGCCAGTGGTGAACCTGCAGGGCGAGGAAGGCGAATTCTACGAAGTCCTGCTGCGCATCCGCGGGCCGACCGAAGAAGTGCTGCCCGCACATTTCCTGCCCATCGCCGAACGCAACGATCGCCTGCTGGCGATCGATCGCTGGGTGATCGAGCACGCGATCACGGCGCTCGGCAAGCGCGGCGGTGGCTCGGCCAACGCCACACTGTTCATCAAGCTTTCCACGCTGACGCTGCACGATGAAAGTCTGGCAGACTGGGTCGACGCGAAACTCGCCGCGGCCAACGTCCAGGCTTCGCAACTGGTGTTCGAAGTGCCCGAGGCCAAGGTCATGACCTGCCTGAAACCCGCGCGCGAATTCGTCGACCGCTGGCGCACCAGCGGTGGCGGCTTCGGGCTGGAACAATTTGGCTCGGGCCTCAATTCGTTCCAGGCGCTGAAACACATCGACGCCGATTACCTGAAACTCGATCGCGCGCTCACCGTCGACCTCGCCCATCGTTCCGAAAACGAATTGAAGGTGCGCGAGTTGTGCTCGCAGGCGCACGCCGCCGGCAAGCGCACCATGGTCGAATGGATCGAGGAGGCCGCCAGCATGCCGACGCTGTTCTCGGCAGGCGTGAACTTCGCGCAAGGCAACTTCCTGGCCGAACCCACGCCCGAGATGCGCTCGTTGAGTTGAGGCTGGACGCGCTCGTGCCGAGACGGCGGCGTGACGACCCGGCGATCATGGACGATCGCGCCAATGTCGATCAAACTGACGCCATGGCCACCGCCCCGCGCCCCGTCTCCGACATGCCCCGACTGGCATTCGTCGCCTCCACGTCGGACAAGGCGCGCGCTGCCTGCGATGAACTTCAGGATCGCTACGGTGCGGCGTCACCCGATGACGCCGACGTGATCGTCGCGCTGGGCGGCGACGGCTTCATGCTGCGCACGCTGCACGCGCAACTCGGCCACGGCCTGCCGGTGTACGGCATGAAGCTCGGTCGCGTCGGCTTCCTGATGAACCGCTATCTTCCGGCGGAACTGCCCGCGCGCATCGTGGCTGCGCGCCCCGCCGTACTGCATCCGCTGGAAATGCACGTCACCCAACGCAATGGCACCGAAATCGACGCGCTGGCCTTCAACGAAATCTCGCTGTTGCGGCAGACCAACCAGGCCGCCCACATCGAAGTGGCCCTGAACGGCGATGTGAAACTGGCCAACCTGATTTGCGACGGCCTGCTGGTTGCGACGCCCGCGGGTTCCACGGCGTACAACCTGTCCGCGCACGGGCCGATCTTGCCGCTGGATGCCAACGTGCTGGCGCTCACCCCCATCAGCCCGTTCCGGCCGCGCCGCTGGCGGGGCGCGTTGCTGCCGGTCGGCACGCAAATCGGCCTGCGCACGTTGGAACCCGATCACCGCCCGGTCAGCGCCACTGCCGACTTCCACGAGGTACGCGACGCCGTGAAGATTGATGTGCGTCAGGCGCGCGAACGCGCCATCACCTTGCTGTTCGACCCGGAGCGCAGTCTCGCGCAACGGATTCTGGA
>JAICIW010000249.1 GCA_025928735.1 Rhodanobacteraceae bacterium
GACGAAGCCGACAAGCAAAAGCAGGAAGCGGCGGCGAAGGAAGCCGAGCCGGTGGTGAAGAAACTGAAAGAACTCCTGGGCGATCGCGTCGGCGAGGTGCGCGTTTCCGCGCGGCTCACCGATTCGCCGTCGTGCCTGGCGCTTTCCGATTACGAACTGGCACCGCACCTTGCGCGGCTATTGCGCGAAGCCGGTCAGGAGGTGCCGGACTCCAAGCCCACACTGGAAGTCAATCCCGCGCACGCGCTGGTGAAGCGCGTGGAATCCGAGTCCGACGAAGCGAAGGCGAAGGACTTGGCGATGCTGCTGCTGGAACAGGCCGAGATCACGGCGGGCGCACAGTTGCCCGATCCGGCGGCGTTCGTGCAACGGATGAACCGGATGCTGCTGGGCGCGTGATTGCGCTCAGGGGCGGAGTCCAAGTTTCACGGACCTGGCGCTGATTTCATCCACGGCGGTTTTCAGGTCGTAGCCATATTTTTGCCGGCACAGTTTGATGGCTTCGACCTTGTGGCCCATGCGCAGTTCGACTTCGATCTCCGCGTCGCTGATGTCACTTCGCGGAGCTGTCGGCTCGGTTTGCCCGCGACGATAAAGCACCCTCGCCAGTAGGTACCCCCCGGCGAAGCAGATGACCGGCAGCAGCCAAGGCTGGGTGAAAATATTCATCGCAGGTCTCCATGGGAGCCGGCCGTCATTCTAGCTTTTGCGCGAGGCAACCGGATGACCGGAAATGATCAAGTTCGAATCGACGCCTGGCTCTGGGCCGCGCGTTTCTTCAAGACCCGGGCGCTGGCCAAACAGGCGATCGAGCGCGGACGGGTGACGATCGGCGCTGCCGCCTGCAAGGCCTCGCACACCGTGGAAATCGGCGAGGCATTGCGCATCGCGCGCGGCGACGAAACGTTCGAAGTCACCGTGGCAGGGCTTGCGCACAAGCGCGGCTCGGTCGCGCTGGCGCAGGCGCTTTATCGCGAGTCCGAGGTTTCGATCGCGGCACGCGAAAATGCGCGCCAGCAACGCCGCGCGGAACGTGCCGGTTACCAGCCGCCACCGAAAAGACCGGACAAACGTGCGCGTCGGTTGATCCGCGCGCTCGGCGACTTCGACGCCTCCTGAAGTTCACCGACTGCCGGCGACCGTGGCTGTTCGCGGGTGCATCGTTCGGCGCGACCGATGCCGCGAAAGCCGAGCTCTTCGTCACGGCCTGGGCGCCCGGCGCTTGCGCCCGCACCGCGCCGGCCCGAAACTAGCGCCTCGGGCCACCGGGGACGGCGATGGCGGTATTCGACATTTTCAAGCGGTTCAAGACTCCGACGACGGCACCGGCCGAGCGTCGCGAGGACGAACGTCTGCGCGCGTCGCTCGGCGCGCGCGTGCTGGTGGTGGATGACTCCGCCACCATTCGCGCGGTGCTGGGCAAGATGTTGATGCAGGATGGCTACGAAGTGCTGAAGGCCGCGGACGGTGAAAGCGCGATCGAAATGGCGCAATCGCAGCTTCCCGATCTGATCTTCCTGGACATCGTGCTGCCCGGTCTGTCGGGGTTCGCGGTGCTGCGGGCGCTGCGACGCGAGGGCGCCACACGCGCCACGCCGATCATCATGATGAGCGGCAATCAACAGGCCACCGAACAGTTCTACGTGCAGCGCTTCGGCGCCGACGGTTTCGTCAAGAAGCCGTTCGGGCGCGCGGAAGTGTTCCACGCGATCCGTTCGCTGGTGCAGGCCGGACGCGTGTCCGCGCGCGTCGAGGCGATGCCGGTGAATGCAATTCCCGAAGGCATCTCGCCGGAAGAATGGAACGCGATCCCCGATGTGGCCATGCCGGACGCGGCGCATCTTGCCGCTTTGCCGGCGGCTGCGGTTGCAGCCCACGTCTCATCAAATACGTTGGCCGGTCCACGTCCACACACGCCGCCGGAGGCACCAGGCACGCCGATGCACGCCGGGCCATCCCCAGTCGCCGACGCGTGGCCCGGTTCTGCCATCAGCATGGTGGCGCGACCCACGCTTGGCCGTGCTGCGCAAGCGGCCGTGATTTCGGTGGCGTCGACGGTCGCGCCGGATCGTTCACCGGCACCGGACGATCCGGAAGCGGCAGGAACGTCGCCGGACGTGGACAAAGCTTGATCGCGGCACGCGATGCCGTTCGGACGGGGCCGCGGACGGTTATTCGATCAGCGCCCTCATCCGGTAAAGCGCCTCCAGCGCTTCCCGCGGGGTGAGCGAATCCGGTTCGAGCGCGCGCACGGCATCGGCCAGCTTGGTCAGTTGCGGATCGGCAGGCGCGGGCGTGAACAGGTCGGGCTGCGGGGATGCGGAGCCGCCCGCGCGCGCCGGCGTCGTGACCGTGTCGTGCTGACCGCGTTCGAGTGTCGTCAGCGTCTGTTTCGCATTCGCGATCACGGCTTTGGGCAAACCGGCGAGCGCAGCTACCTGCAACCCGAAGCTCTGGTTGGCCGGGCCGTCCTTGACCGCGTGCATGAAGATCAATTGGTCGCCCTGCCTCGCGTCGTGATATTCGACCGCGTCCAGGTGCACGTTGGCGATGGTGTCGAACTGCGATGCGAGTTCGGTCAGCTCGAAATAGTGCGTCGCGAACAAGGTGAACGCGCGATTCACGGTGGCGAGGTGAACGGCCGCGGCGTGCGCCAGCGCCAGGCCGTCGTAGGTCGAGGTGCCGCGCCCGACCTCATCCATCAGCACCAATGACCGGGCCGTCGCGTTGTGCAGGATGTTGGCGGTCTCGCTCATTTCGACCATGAAGGTCGATTGTCCGCGCGCGAGGTCGTCGCCGGCGCCGATACGGGTGAAGATGCGGTCGATCGCGCCGATCGTCGCGCTGGCCGCCGGCACGTAGCTGCCGATATGTGCCAAGAGCACGATCAGTGCGTTTTGGCGCATGTACGTCGACTTGCCACCCATGTTGGGACCGGTGATCACCAGCATCCGGCGTGAATCATCGAGTGCCAGATCGTTCGGTTCGAATGGTTCGTTGCGTACGGCTTCCACCACCGGATGCCGGCCGCGTTCAATGGCGATGCAGGCATCGTCCACCAGTTGCGGGCGCGACCAGTTCAGTGCGTCGGCGCGCTCGGCCAGTGCGGCCAGCACGTCGAGTTCCGCGAGCGATTGCGCGGCTTGTTTCAGCGGTGCGAGCTTTTCAATCAACGAATCCAACACGTCGTCGTACAACGCGCGCTCGCGCATCAGCGAGCGTTCCTTCGCCGACAGCACCTTGTCTTCGAACGCCTTCAATTCCTCGGTGATGTAGCGCTCGGTGTTCTTGGTGGTCTGACGGCGGGTGTAGTGCGCGGGCGCCTTGTCGGCCTGCGCCTTGCCGAATTCGATGTAGTAACCGTGTACGCGGTTGTAACCGACCTTGAGCGTGGCGATGCCGGTGGCGATGCGTTCGCGCGATTCAAGTTCCACGAGGTACTGGTCGGCGTGCGTGGAAAGCTGGCGCAGCTCGTCCAGCTCGGCGTCGTAACCGTCGGCGATGGCGCCGCCTTCATGCAACAGTGCGGGCGGCCGTTCGATGATCGCCGCCCGCAGCAGGCGCACCGTGTCGGCGTGTTCGCCAAGACGTTCCACCAATTCATGCAGCAGCGGCGAGTCGAGCCTTGAAAGCGTTTCGCGCAGGGAAGGCGCCGCGGCCAGGCCGTCACGCAGTGTCGCAAGGTCGCGCGGACGCGCCGAGCGCAGCGCCACTCTGCTGAGGATGCGCTCGAGGTCGCCGATCGCGCGGAGTTTTTCGCGGAGCGTGTCAAGCACACCGGATTCGATCAGCGCCGCAAGCGATTGGTGGCGCAAGCGGAGTGCAGTGTGATCGCGCAACGGGCGATGCAGCCAGCGCCGCAGTGCGCGCGCGCCCATCGGCGTGATCGTGGTATCCAGCACGCCGAGCAAGGTGTAACGCGTGTCGCCGCTCGGATGCGTATCGAGTTCCAGGTTGCGGCGGGTGGCCGCATCCATCGCCACGGTTTCTTCAGCCGATTCGACCGCGAGGCCGGTCAGGTGCGGCAGCGCGGCTTTCTGGGTTTCCTGCAGATACCCGAGCAGGCAACCCGCCGCGGCGACGGCCGGCGACATGCCGTCGGCGCCGAAACCGGAAAGATCGCGGGTGCCGAAGAATCGCGTCAGCTCGCGGCGTCCGCTGGTCTCGTCGAAATGCCA
>JAICIW010000241.1 GCA_025928735.1 Rhodanobacteraceae bacterium
CAACTGCTGGCCGAATCGGACGCGATCGGCGACGCCGACCAGCGCATGGTCGAGATCATCAACAATCACTGCGGACGCGTCAACGAAATCATCGAGAACATCCTGCAGTTGTCGCGCCGCGAACGATCGCGGCCCGAATCGCTGGATCTCAACACTTGGGCGGTGCGTTTCATCGGCGAATACAAGGAGGCCAACGACATCGGCCGCGACAGTCTGCGCCCGCTGCTGTATCCGCGCCCGGTCGAAGCGCTGGCTGATCCGCAACACCTGCAGCAAGTGGTGTGGAACCTGGTGCAGAACGCGTTGCGTTACGGGCGCCTGCCCGACGAACCCGCGCGCGTGATGGTGA
Source organism: Rhodanobacteraceae bacterium (assembly GCA_025928735.1). Lineage (GTDB taxonomy): Bacteria > Pseudomonadota > Gammaproteobacteria > Xanthomonadales > Rhodanobacteraceae > 66-474. The sequence continues at coordinate 350 of JAICIW010000241.1, forward strand.
TCGCGCGGCTTGCCAGCGACGCGGGGCCGCCGCTGCTGGAGGTGATCGACCGCGGCCCCGGCATTCCGCCCAAAGTCGCCGCGCAGATTTTCGAGCCATTCTTCACGACCCACCAATACGGCACCGGCCTCGGCCTGTACCTCGCCAAGCAGATGTGCGACGCCAACCAGGCCAGCCTTGAATACGTGCCGGTCGCGGGCGGCGGCAGTTGCTTCCGCATCACGCTGACCGCCCCCGTGCGAACGCCGATGGGCCTGGAAGCGTGACGCGCCATGCGCTGCGACATGGCAATGACCAGGTCGGCGCGGTAACCTCACGGCTTGAGAGTCAGGACACACGGGGAAAGCATGAGCAAACAGACCGTACTGGTCGTCGATGACGAGCGGGACATCCGGGAGCTGCTCAGCATCACGCTGGGCCGCATGGACCTCAACGTCGATACCGCGGCCAATGTCAGTGACGCCAAGAGGATGCTGGGCGAGGCACGCTACGACCTGTGCTTCACCGACATGCGCCTGCCCGACGGCACCGGCCAGGAATTGATCGAACTGATCGCACGCGAGCACCCGGAAACCCCCGTGGCGATGATCACCGCCTACGGCAACGTCGAGGCCGCCGTCGATGCGCTGAAAGCCGGCGCGTTCGACTTCGTCAGCAAACCGGTCGACATCCACATGCTGCGCCGGCTGGTGCAGACCGCGCTGCGCGTCGGCCAGCCCGCAGCACAGGAAGACGAAGACGTGCCGGCCAGCCGGCTGGTCGGCGAATCGCAGGCGCTGAAAGAAGTGCGCGCGCGCATCGCCAAGGTCGCGCGCAGCCAGGCACCGGTGTACATCAGCGGCGAATCCGGCACCGGCAAGGAACTGGTCGCGCGCTCCATCCACGAACTCGGACCGCGCGCGATGGGTCCATTCGTGCCGGTCAACTGCGGCGCGATCCCTTCGGAATTGATGGAAAGTGAATTCTTCGGCCACAAGAAGGGTTCCTTCACCGGCGCGCACGCCGACAAGGAAGGCCTGTTCCAGACCGCGAACGGCGGCACGCTGTTCCTGGACGAAGTCGCCGAGCTGCCGCTGCACATGCAGGTGAAACTGCTGCGCGTGATCCAGGAAAAAGCCGTGCGCCCGATCGGCGGCCGCGGTGAAGTGCCGGTGGACGTGCGCATCCTGTCCGCCACCCACAAGGATCTCGCGCGGCTCACCCAGACCAGCCAGTTCCGCCAAGACCTTTACTACCGCATCAACGTGATCGAACTGCGCGTGCCGCCGCTGCGTGAACGGGGCGGCGATATTCCGCTGCTGGCCACGCATATCCTGAAGCGATTGTCCGAGCAGGCCGGCGTGTCCCTGCCCACCTTGCAACCCGCCGCGCTGGAAGCCCTGACCGACTACGACTTTCCCGGCAATGTGCGCGAATTGGAGAACGTGCTGGAACGGGCGATCGCGCTGTGCGAAAACGGCGTGATCGAACCTGTCGACCTGATGCTCGAATCCGCCGGCGGCCACGAATACGCCGACGATGATCCCGATCCCGACGAATCCGCGGAAGATGACGAATCACTTGCCGACGAAGGCAACGGCGGCGGTGTCGGGCTGGATGACTACATCTCCAGCATCGAGCGTGACGCCATCATCAAGGCGCTGAAAGAAACCCGCTACAACAAGACCGCCGCAGCCAGGAAACTCGGCATCACCTTCCGTGCGCTCAGGTACAAGTTGAAGAAGTTGGGGATTGATTGAGGGGCGTCACTCGATATCTGTTGCCAGCTAGCTACGCCGAGCCTGGTCCTTCAACCATGCGATGGTAGTCGCCACTGCATCGCGCGGCGCGCGATCCGGCCATACGATCCAATAAGCGCGTTCGACACGTACTTCACGCTCGCCGAATGGTCTTGCCAGCAGGCCTGTGGCCACATCGTCGGCCGCCAGACGATGGCGGGCCAGCGCGACGCCTTGACCCTGCGCAGCTGCCCGCAACAGCAACTCCGATGAGGCAAAGCGCGGACCACGCTGCAGGTTCAATGATGCCGGTCCGAATCGCTCCCGCCACCGCTCCCAGCCAGCATGCGGATCGCGATCGTGCAGCAGGCGCATCGACGACAATGCCTGCGGCCGCGAAGGACGCCCTGCCTTGTCCCAGACTTCCGGACTCATCACCGGATACAACGCATCGTCCATCAATGCTTCGCAATGCAGATCCGGCCAGGGCCCCGCACCCATCCGCACCGCGAGATCGATGCCGCCGGCACCCAGGTCCTCGGTGCGTTGATTTATCAATACCGACAATTCGATGCGCGGGTGCGCGCGCTCCAGCGCAGGGAGTCGCGGCAACAACCAGCGTGCGGCGAATGACGGCGCCGCGGAGATCGTGACCGCGAACGGCGAGCGTGCCTCGCGAACCGCTTGCGTCGCAGCTTCGACTTCCAGCAATCCGGCCAGCACGGCTTTTCCAAGCGCCTCGCCTTGAGGCGTCGGTGTCCAGCCGCGACGGCCGGCCCCTTTCTCGCGTGACAGCGGCACGCCCAGCCATTTTTCCAGCTCGGCCAGATGCCGGCTCACGGACGAATGCGCGATACCCAATTCGCGCGCGGCCGACCGCACGCCGCCCTTGGCACAGGCCAGCGCGAATACACGCAAGGCATTCAGGGGCAGATCCTTCATGGTCTGGATATTAGACCAAAACGGTTGCGCACGATCCAGCCACGAGGGTGATCATTGTGTGCCGCGCCATTCGATGGATCGCCATGACGTCGTTGTTTTCGACCGGTTTGTTTCTCCTGATCGCTACGATCACACCCGGACCCAACAATCTGGTGGTGATGCGCGCCGCCGCGCGCAACGGCTGGAAGGCTGCGTTGCCCATGGTGGCCGTAGTCGTCGCGGGTGGCCTCGTCCTGCTGGTGGTGGTGGCGTCGGGTGTCGGCAGTGTCTTTTCCACGTGGCCGTGGCTGCGCGACGCGACCGAGACTGGCGGCGTCGCGTACCTGGTCTGGCTGGGCACCCGGATGATTGCAGCGGCAGGCCGCGAAGTCGGCTCGACGGCACTCACGGGCGGATTTGCGGGGCTGTTTGGTTTCCAGTTCATCAACCCCAAGGGTTGGGTCATGGTGCTCACGGTGGTCGCCGCCCTGCCTGTCACTGATGCAGCGCACGCCTTGATGTATCTGGCGCCACTTTTCCTGTGCATCCCGACGGTGTGCCTGCTGCTGTGGGCGGCACTGGGCGGCGCCGTGGCACGGCACCTGACCCGACCGATGGTGCGCCAATGGACCGATCGCGCGCTCGGCGCATTATTGATTCTGGCCGCGTTGATGTTTTTCGTCTGATCCCGATTGGAAGGAGATTCCCACATGAATCCGCAACAAGCTTGCAGACACCGAATCCTCGCCCTGCCCGGCAGCCTGCGCCGTGACAGTTACAACCGCAAGTTGTTGGCGGCTTCCGTTCATTCCGCACCCGGCAATTTGCGGATAAGACTGTTCGACGGTCTCGGAGATGTGGCGATGTTCAATGAAGACATGGAGTCGACAAACCCGCACGCCGGCGTTGCACGTCTGCGCGAAGCCGTCGCCGGCGCGGATGGATTGTTGATTGCGACACCGGAATACAACCAATCGATTCCGGGCGTGGTGAAAAACGCGATCGACTGGTTGTCGCGGCCATTGCCGGAGGACATCCTCGCCGGCAAGCCGGTGGCGATACTGGGCGCTTCGACCGGCCGCTGGGGCACACGTCTTGCGCAGGCCGCGGTGCGGCAAACGCTCACCGCGACCGAAGCACAAGTGATGCCCGTCCCCATGTTGTTCGTGCGCGACGCAGAGCAGGTATTCGACGGCGACGGGGTTCTGCGCGACGCCGGCATATCGGAGTCGCTGCACGCGTTCCTGTTGGCATTTTCCGACTGGATTGATCTGATGGGCACGCGGCGCGCAGCGATTGCGGCCTGATGCACCCCACTTGCAACCAAATGCGCCA
>JAICIW010000356.1 GCA_025928735.1 Rhodanobacteraceae bacterium
CCCGCTGCCGGCGCGGCGCCCGCAACCGCAACACCGCCCGGATTCGCGGCGATCAGACGGCTGACCGCGCCCGGATCGAAATCCACCTGCAACTGCAAGCCGTTGCCGGACGCCGGGCGGCTGTAGCGGAAATTGCGCACGTAGCCCGACGCTTGCGCCAGCACATCAGGGCTTGCGGCGAATCCCGGCGAAACCTGCTGCAACACTTCGGTCAGCGCGGCGGCAATCGCGGCATTGCGCTGGGCATCGCTGGTACCGGCCACCGGGACCGTCGCCGAATAAGGGTTGGCGGGCGCGACCGCCTGCGGCGTGACATCGGCGGGCGGCGGCGTTTGCGCGAAGGCAGCCGCGGCCATGCCCAGCGCCAGCAGCAGGGACAAGGAAATTCGCAACATGGCCACGCACCTCGGACGGATTGGGTGCAAGTCTGCCCAATCACGGCGTCAACGTCTATCATTGCGCATTCAGCCATTCCGGCCAGCCAACGACGCACCCCCGACTGCCGTGACTTCCGACAACGACGCCCTTTCCTACCGCGCCGCGGGCGTGGACATCGACGCCGGCAACGCGGTGGTCGAACGCATCAAGCCGCTGGTCGGGAAAACCTTCCGTCCCGAGGTGATGGGCGGTCTTGGCGGTTTCGGGGCGCTGTTCGACTTGTCGAACCGATATCGCGAGCCGGTGCTGGTTTCGGGCACCGACGGCGTCGGCACCAAGCTGAAACTGGCGCAGCAATTGCACCGCCACGACACCATCGGCATCGACCTCGTCGGCATGTGCGTGAACGACGTGCTGGTGCAGGGCGCCGAACCGCTGTTCTTCCTCGATTATTTCGCGACCGGCAAACTCGACGTCGACACCACGGTCGCGGTGGTCGGCGGGATCGCGAAAGGCTGTGAACTCGCCGGCTGCGCACTGATCGGAGGCGAGACGGCGGAAATGCCCGACATGTATCCGCCGGGTGAATACGACCTCGCGGGTTTCAACGTCGGCGTGGTCGAAAAATCGGAAATCATCGACGGTAGCGCGATCCACGCGGGCGACGTGATCCTGGGTGTCGCATCCAGCGGGCCGCATTCCAATGGTTATTCGCTGATCCGCAAGATCGTCGAACGCGCGGGCAATCCGTTCGACCAGAAGCTCGGCGGCGGCACGCTGGCCGATGCCCTGATGGCACCCACCACCATCTACGTGAAACCCATTCTCGCGCTGCTGCGCGCGCAACGCGGCACGATCCATGGCATGGCCCACATCACCGGCGGGGGCCTGCAGGAAAACATCATCCGCGTGGTGCCGGACGGACTCGGGCTCGCGATCTATTCGTCGGCATGGAAGATGCCGCCCGTATTCGATTGGCTGCAACGCGAAGGCAAGGTCGCGCGCGCGGAAATGTGGCGCACCTTCAACTGCGGGATCGGTTTCACGCTGATCCTCGCCTCGGCCGACTTGGCCGGCGTGCAAGCGACGCTCGCGCAATCCGGCCTGCAAAGCTGGACCATCGGCGAAGTCGTTGCAGCCGCAGGCGACTCGCGCGTCCATATCGCATGAGCTTTCCCATTGCGGTGCTCGCCTCCGGCCGCGGCAGCAACCTCGCGGCATTGATCGACGCGCGCGCAGCCGGAGGGTTGCAGATCGACATCGTGCTGGTCGCCAGCGACAAGGCCGAAGCGCCGGCGCTGCGCAACGCGGAAGCGCACGCGATTCCCACGCTTGGGCTTGATCCGAAATCCTTTGCGTCGCGACGCGAATTCGACGAGGCACTGTTCGCGAACGTCGCGGCCAGCGGCGCGCAGCTGGTGGTGCTGGCCGGCTACATGCGCATCATCGATGCCGGCGTCATCGCGCAGTGGCCCGGGCGGATGATCAACATCCACCCTTCACTGCTGCCGAAATACCCCGGCCTGCACACCCACCGACGCGCGCTGAAGGCCGGCGACCTCCAGCACGGCGCCAGCGTGCACTTTGTCAGCGCCGAACTGGACGGCGGACCGGTCATCGCGCAGGCGCACATCGACATCCATCCCGGCGATACCGAAGACGCACTCGCGGCGCGACTGCTGTCGCAGGAGCATCGCCTGCTCGTCGCCTGCGTGGACGCCATCGCGCGCGGCACGGTGCGCGAGCACGACGGCACGGTGCTTTTCAACGGTGCACCTCTGTCGATGCCGCTGCGGCTGAATGCGTCGGGCAGCCTGATCGCCCCGTGAGCGTGCGTTCAGGCGGGCCGCGTCAGGCTGCGCCGCAACTGCTTCCGCCACATTGAATGCCATGCGCTGCCATCAACTTTTCAGGCTGTTCTTCGCCGTCGCGCTTACGGCGACATTCGGTTCCGCCATCGCCGCGGCGCCGCCGCTGCCTGCGTTCACCGCGCATTACCGCGTGTTGCAAAATGGCTCGCCCATCGGAAAGGCAACGCTTACCCTGGCGCCCGGTGCGGATGGCACCTGGACCTTCACCACGCAAAGCGAGGGCACGGCCGGCCTCGCCTCCTTGCTGGCCGCCGGCACCCGCGAAGTTTCGACATTCAAGTGGCTCGGCGACGCGCCGCAAGGCATCAGCTACGACTACACGATGAAATCGGCCTTGAAGCAGAAACATCGCAGCGTCCGTTTCGATTGGGCGCG
>JAICIW010000188.1 GCA_025928735.1 Rhodanobacteraceae bacterium
GTGCACATGTCAAAAATACGGTTCGGGCAATACGCATACATCCTCCTTGGATTGGAACGAGACTCTATTGCGCTGTCGCAATCCCCATTGATGTCAACCATTGCACCAGGACGGCAAAATACTCGGGCGCTTCAGGCGCTTCGTGTGCCGTCGATTTGGGGTCGACCTGCTCCAGCGGGCTCGCGGATGTCATCATTGCGTGGTCTGCGTTGCTGACCACGTGAAGCTGCAGGTTCGTATGCCCACGCTCATGCAGCAAGGGCTCCAGCCGCTCCATCGACGTCTTCACGGGAACCCAGGGATCGTTGGCTCCGTAAAGCACGAGTATCGGAGCTTTGATTGTCTTCATGACCGACATGGGATCGTTGCTCATTTCACGCGCCCAACCCGATTTCGCGGGATCGTGAAAAGTTCGATCCATGTAAATCAGCTTGAACCATGGTTGCGCAGCGGCTGCGTCGAGTCGCTGTTGGGCCTCGGCTCGACTGATCTTTCCACGCATGAAGTCATCTACGCCGCGTCTGGCGTTCACGGCCTGGTCTATCACCGATTGGCTGTAACCACGGATACGCAGGATGTTGGCGACCGCGAATCGCATCTGGACATCGGCAGTGACCATGGGCGCGGAAATCGCGATCGCAAAAGCACATCGCGGATCGCGTTTGGCAGCAAGCGCAGCCAACCACCCGCCTTGGCTCAGTCCCCAGTACCCGATGCGATTGGGATCGACTCCAGGCTGTTTTTCGAGCATCCGACGCGCGGCAATACCATCGTCAGCCAACAGTTCGAATGAGCCGCCCGCGGACGGCCCGCTGGAGTCACCGCTGCCGCGCCGATCGTAAACGAACACACCGATACCAAGCGGCGGAAACATTTCGATCAAATGTTTGTAAAGCGACGACGTGCGCAACGGGTCACTGGCCCCGTGATGGACGACGATCACGGGATTCGCACGATCATTGTCAGGAAGCCAGAGCGTTCCTGATAGCCGCGCTTTGTCATTGAAAAAAGTCAGTTCGCGCGCAACAGGTTGCGATGTCGTCACGCCCCAGGGAGTGAGGGGAGTGTTGGTGGCAGGCTGGGCCAAAGCCAAGTTGCTGGCAGTGACCACGACCATTGCGAAGATTGAAAGTATGGATGGTCGCGTTGGTTTGCCAATGGCCTTCATCAACATGGCCAACAGCCCGAGAAATGCACTCGCGACAAACGCTATCCACACGATACGCATACAACCTCCGGAGATTGGGAAGGACTTTCGGGCGGACAGCCGCGCCGGACACGACCGTCCGTCCGCTACCACGATTGCATTCACCATGCCATTGCAGAAATCCGCCAGCCCGCCCGGCAAATCAGGCAGCTACGCGCGCAAGCACACCAGCGCGGGTGTCCGCGGACAGTTCGCGGACGTCGCGGACGCCAACAAAAAACCCCGCCTTGCGGCGGGGTTCTCGAGTTACTGCTGAAACGCCAGCGCGTCAGAATTTGTATTGCATCGAAATGCCGAACAGGTCACCGGAGTTGTCGAAGCTGCCGACGAGGTTATCGCCGGTCGCGCTTGTGTCATTGACGTTGCCGTCGTTGACGAACAGGTGGGTGTAGCCGATGTCGAAGCGGAGGTTCTGGACCGGCGTGTAGCCCGCGCCCACCGAGATCCACTTGCGGCCGCCATCGGGAATGCGCGGATCGCGCGAGAAGTCGCGGGTCGGTGTCTGGTCATAGGCGACGCCCGCGCGCCAGGTCCACTGGTCGCTCATTTTGTATTCCATGCCCAGCGAGCCGAACAGGGTGTTGCGCCAGCCGTAATACTGATCGATGTCCGGCTGGTAGGGATTGGCGAAGTCGATGGCGAGGCTCTTGAACGAACTCCAGCCGGTCCAGCCGAGTTCCGCGCCCCACGAGACCGGGCCAAGCGTCTTGTGCCAATAGCTCAGTGACGCGGTGGCGGGGGTCGCCAACTGGCCACTGGCTGCGCTGTTCTGAAACAGCGGCGGCACGCCGGGTTGCGACAGCACGAACTGCACGCTGGCCGGCACCGTGAAGTAGGCCGTACCGCTTATGTCGTGGTTGATCTTGGCGTGGTACGCAAGCGCGATGGTGTCCTGCGTGGTCGGCTTCCATTCGGCGCCGACCGCCCAGCCCCACTTCCAGTTGTCGCCACGCATGCGCACCGCACCGTCCGCGGATTGCGGCAGGAACGTCGGAGCCAGGCCGAACGGCGGCGCCGCCAGTACCGCACCGTAGTTGACGGCGTTGCCGAGATCGATCGTGGTCTTCTGCGCGATCACCGAAAAGCCCAGCGAGAACTGTGGCGTGATCGCCCACGCCACCGAACCGGTGAAATCCATCGATTTCACGCTGGTCTTGAGCGCCTGATAGCGGCCCATCCAGCCAGCGTCGTATTCGGTGGCAAGGCCGAACGGCGCATTGACGCCGAAGCCAAGACGCCAGTTCTCGGCGATCGGCGCGATGAAGCTGATCGCGGGCACGCCATGCACACCGCCGCCATTGCCGCCATCGCCACCGGAAAGCGGCCGGCCGATCGCGTCGGTGCCGCTGCCATGGAATTGCGTGCTCACGTTGATCGCGGTGGCGTCGATCTGCACCGCGTAAGTGTCGAAGTCCACCATCGCGGCCGGGTTGTTCATGACCACCGAGGCGTCGTTGCCGGCGGCTTCGCGGCCGGCGTAGGCGCGGCCCATCGCCTGCACGGTGTTCTCGCTGATCTGGAAGCCGGAGGCGGACGCAACCGGGCTGACGAGCGCCCCGGCCACGGCCATGCTCAACGCGGCGAGCGCCAGGCCTGCAAACCCCGGCGCGGTAATCGAATGCTTGCTCATCGGTGGATCTCCAGTCGTGGGTTTTTGACGGTCTGCCGGCCTCGGAGGCCGCGCCAGTGCGTATTTCATACGTTTGTATGAATTTCGTTACGCCGACTATCGCAGTTTGGAATGAGCCGCGCAAGCCCGTACATCAACTGTCGATCACCTGACTTAAAGGCCGCGGTATTTCCGAAAAGCCGGAGCGATTCGGATCCACCCGGAATGCACTTCGCTGCAAATCCATCGCACGAATCTGGACTGGCACACTGGCTGCGTGAAGGCGTTGTGGTCGATACATACACATTCCCTATACTTGGGCGTCTGCCGCATGAGCCTGTTATGCCCGCCAAGCCCCGCCGCCGGCCGCCGCTTCTGAAGTCGCTGCCCTGCTTTCTGCCTTCGCTGGTCGCGGTGTTGCTCGCGATCTGGATTCCACCCTCGTGGGAACGCTATTCGCTGGTGTTGCTGCTGCTCGGCGCTTCGCTGTCGATGGCGGCCGTGTGCCACGCGATCGGATTCGGCTGCGAACCCTCGTTCACCCGCACCGTGATCCGGCGCGGCCCGCCACACCTGATCGCGCTGGCCGTCCACACCGCCGTCGTGTTCCTGCTGGTGGCGTGGCCGCTCGCGGTACTCTCGCGCACGCCCTCGCTGGCAGCGGCGCTGGGGCTGGCCGCGTCCCTGGCGATCGCGCTGGTGGTGTTGTGGCGGTTGTGGCCAGTGTTCGGGCTGGTGTTCGAATGGGACGATGCATTTCCCGCGGGGGCGGAACACTCATGGATCACCGCCGCACTGGCGCGCAGCACCACTTTTGCGCGGCATTTGACGCGCGGGCGCGACCTGTTTCTCACGCACTTCCTGCCCGCAGCGCTGGCACAGCTCGCGATCGCATTCGGTGCGTTGAGCCTCGCCGGGATCGGCGCCAACCTGCCCGATGAAATCCGCACCGCCGCACTATTCCTGTTTGCGGTGGTGGTATTGCCGGTGTGTTCGCTGATCGTCGCCGACCGCACGCTGCGCCTGCTGTTCGGCGGACGCAGCCAGCGCGTACCGCCACCCCCTGCCGACACGCCACCATCGCGCACACCCGATCCGGAACCGGAAGCGACGCCGCCCGCCGACACAACCGATCGCGACGATATCGCGCCGCATGTGGCGGTGCCCGCGCCCATCGAACCGACGCTGCCGCAGGCGACGCTGGACGAAGGCCTGCTCGATGTGATTCGTGCCGGGGATGTCGTCGCCGCCAATGCGTGGCTCGCGCGCGGCGCAAGTCCGGACGCCGCGCCGGCTGCCGGTGCGCGCGACCAACGTTCCGCGCTGGTGCTGGCGGCCGAATTGCCGGACACGAGACTGCTGCGCGCCCTGATCGGCAAGGGTGCGCACGTGAACCTTCCGCACGCGGGCCTGACGCCGCTGCTGGCGGCGACGCGCTCGTGCAGCCATGGTCGCCCGGAAACCGTCACCACCCTGGTCGCGAATGGCGCCGATCCATCCTTGCCTGATGCCGACGGCAACACGCCGCTGCACCACGCGGCGCTGTGCGCGGAAGCGGCGGTCGCGGCAATCCTCATCGACGCGCAGGCACCGCTGGAAGCGCGCAATCGCAACCAGGCCACGCCGCTCGCGGTCGCCGCGGGCGCCGCGAACTGGCCGTTGCTGCGATTCCTGGTCGAACGCGGTGCGCTCGCCGACACTGCGCTGCCCGCGGCAGCCGGCATCGCCGATGACGATCCCGAAGGCGTGCAGATCCTGCTGAAGCACAAGGCCCACGTGAACGCGGTCGATGCCCTGGGTGCGAGCGCGCTGGCGCACGCCGCGCGCGAAAACCACGCGCAGATCGCAGGCATGTTGCTGGATGCCGGCGCCAACGCCGCGAACGCCGATCGCTACGGCACCACGCCGTTGATGGAAGCCGCACGTGCAGGCGCCACCGACATCGTGATGCTGCTTGCGGAAAAGCAGCCGGACGTGCACGCCGCCGACCAGCACGGCCGTACTGCATTGACGCTCGCCTGCCAGTCGCCACGTACGAATGCCGAGTGCCTGCGCGCGTTGCTGGGGCTCGGCGCCGATCCGCAACGCAAGGGCAGTGACGGGCGCAGCGCGATCGACCAGGCCTCCGCGGCGGGCCGCTGGGACCTGGTTGCGCTGCTGGACCCCAAGGCGCCGCTGCCGGCCAGCCACGCGCAGGCGAGCCAGCCGGAAGCCGGCGCGGACACGCCCGCGCACCTGCTCGATGCGTTGCGCTTCGATCACTGGAAAGTGATCGCACGTTTCGCCGAACGCGTGCGGAGCTGGCCCGAAACGGAACTCGCGGCGCTGTACCTGGACCTTGCCGACCACGTCGACGCCACCCCGCGCGCCTGGTTGCTGGAACACGGCCTGGCTGCCGAAGCACGTCTCGACGACGGCACCCGGCTGTTCGACGCGCTGCTGGACCACCTGCCCGGATCA
>JAICIW010000203.1 GCA_025928735.1 Rhodanobacteraceae bacterium
GCCGCGGCGTGCCAACGCAGGCCGGCACGGCCCACGCGATGCGCCAGCCACAACAGGTACACGAACACCACTGCGGCCCCGAAGCGGTGCACCATCTGGATTGCGGTGCGGGAGGCGGCATCCAGGATGCCACCCTGGAAATCCACGCCGATGCCACGCCACAGGATGAAGCCCTGGTGGAAATCCATCGTCGGCCACCATTGCCCGAGACAGGTCGGGAACGCCGAACCGCCAATGCCGCAAGCCAGCGCTGCGTAATTCGACGAGGTCCAACCGCCAAGGAAGATCTGGCACGCCAGCAGCACCACACCGATCGCCGCCGCCAAGAATAAGCCCCTCTCCCCTCGGGAGAGGGGTTGGGGTGAGGGTCCGGTCGAGTCGCGAGGTATCCGCGAGTCCGAACCCTCACCCGCCGTTTCTGCCTTCGCGGCAGAAACGCCACCCTCTCCCGAGGGGAGAGGGAAAAGCGAGAGCCGCCAAGCCACCCACGCCAGCAGCGCGAAGGTCGCCATCCCGCCCAGCAAATGTCCCGACACCACGATCGGCTTCAGCAACCACGTCACCGTCCACATGCCGAGCAAGGCCTGGAAACACACCACCGCCAGCGCCAGCACCGCGATGCGTCGCCAGCCCGATCCTCGCCAGAAAATCGCGACGCCGAGCAGCAACGCTTCGCCGAGCGCGGCGACCACGCTGGACGATACGTAATCCCTGGCCATGTACAGCGGGATGCCGATGCCTATCAAAACCACTGCGGCAACGACCAGCCCGAATCGACGCCTCGCCGCCCAGGTCGCCACCAAAGCTTCGACCAGCACCAGCACGCCGAGGGTGCCGGCGGCGAAGCGGTGGGTTTGTTCGCGCCACGCCTTGTGGGTTTCCACCGGCCGATTGGGGAACGCCTTGTCGGCCTTGGCCACGGCAGCCGGCTTCACCGGCCAGGTGACGCGCCCGTAGCAGGTCGGCCAGTCGGGGCACGACAGCCCGGCGTTCGACAACCGCACGAACGAACCGTACATGATCAGGAAAAACGCGAGCACGCACGCCACCCACGCCAGCGCGCGCAAGGGAAGACTGGCAGCCGGCATCACAGCGCCACCTTGACCGCTTTCTTGAGATCCTGCCGCAAACCTTCCGGATCGAATCCGGCGGTGTAGTGCAGCATCGCTTTGCCACTCGGCGTCACCAGCAATGCGCTGACCGAATCGGGCGGCGTCGGACGCAGGTCGTCCAGCGCGTGCGAAGAAGTGGTCGCGAGCGTCCAGACCCGTTCGAAACCTGCGACGGCCGCGCCCTGCGGCGGCTCACCGAGGTACACCAACCGCAACTTGTCGGCTTGCCGGTCCAGCGTGATTTGCACGCGATGGACCAGATCGAGCTGGCGCAGGCACTTTTCGGCGCAGCCCGGTCCCGGCAGCGCCACCAGCGTCCATACGGCATCGTGGTTGTCGAACGTGAACGACGTGCCGTCCGCACGTTGCACCGGCACGCCGGCGAGATTGCGTTCGGGCTGGATGCGCTGGCCATAGCTGCGGCCGTGCGGCACCCAGCCATTCAGCGTGAGTCCCAGCATCACGATCACCGGTACCAGGAAGATCGCGACGATCAGGCCAGCCTGCAAGCGGCGTCGATTGCGCAAATTCATGATGGAACCTCAAACGTCAATGTACGTGAAAGTCTGTGTGCCTGCCCCTCGGATCGAGGGGTGGAACCATTGCGCAGCAGTGGCTTCGGGGATGGGTTATTCCTCGTCCGTGGCGACTTCATCGTGCTTGACACGATGCAGCACGACGAACATCACGATCGCGGCGAGTGCGAAGCTGAACCACTGCAACGCGTAGGCGCGGTGGCGGGCGGGTGGCATCACGTTGGCCGTCCAGCTGCGGATATAGGCGCTGTGTGGATCGGGATCGATCAGGAGGACATCCGGATACACGCGGGTGTGCAGGTCATCCGCGATCAACCGCGTATCGATCCACGTCACCAGCTTGGGCCAGGCCTTTTCACGCACCAGCGGATTGCCGCCCAGCTTCAGGCCCGGCAACGGTGGCGGTGCGTAGATGCCGGTGAGCGTCACCGGCTGATCGGGAATCGGTGGAATGTCGGGCAGCGTGGTCGAGTCCGCGCCCATCTTGGCGAGAAAGCCCAGATTCACCAGCAGGGTTCGCGTCGAAGCTTCCGGCAGGAACGGCACGAACACCATCACGCCCAGCCGTCCCGAGCGCATCTGGTCGTCCAGCAGATACACGCGATCGCCTTGCAGCCGGCCGGTGACCTTGACGTGCGGATAGGCATCCGGCGCGCGTTCGGCGCGCGCGTCGGAAAGACTGACCAGCGACGCGGCCGCGGCGTTGTGGAAACGCGCCAGCACCGTCTCCTTGTAGGCCGCGCGTTCGAGCTGCCACACGCCCAGCGCGCAGAACGCCGCCACGCCGAACAGGGTCAACAACACCGCGAACGGACCGGGACGCCGCAACCGCATCATGCCGCGCACATCGCCGGCCGCGTAGGACGCGACGCTATAATTGCCGTTTCCGCCCGCGCCATACCCATGACGTTCGCCACTCTATACAAGGCCGTACTGGTCATCGTGTTTCTGGTGGTGATTTTCGAACTGGGACAGGCGCTGTATTTCATGATGACCGACCGTACCGGCAGCAACCGTACGGTATGGGCGTTGACGCGGCGCGTCATCTTCTCGGTGCTGCTGTTCGCGCTGATCGTGATCGGTATCGTCACCGGCATACTGCATCCGCACGGGGTGTACGTGCGCTGAGGTTGAGGACTGCGACCCGTAATTATCGCAAACTCCGGTCAACCATGCGATGTGCAAGGGCGGGCAACCGAAGCAATGACCGGTCGGTAAAATCCGCGCGAGAGCACGAGGCCGCGGCGGGTTCTGCCGGCGCCAGATCCATGGTCTCCGATCCCGCTCCTTCCAGACTGTAGACAACAAGAACTGGTCCAAAGCCAAACCACGTCCGCGAAGCGCCAATACCACGACCTTTTCGGCCGCGAGGGTGATCGCGGCTGAGGGCCGTCCTGCGCAACGCTACTTGGAAGGCTGTACGCCGGACGCTTCGTGGCCCGGAGGCGCGCCTGGTGCAACCAAGCCAAGCCTGGCGGCACGCGCGTCGATTTCCTTGTCGAGAGAACGGGCAGTGGCCAGCTCGGCGTTGCCCGCATCCGTCTGCCCGTTGTGCAATTCCGCCAGTCCAAGGCCGTAATGCGACCACGCCGTGTGTGGTGATTGCGCGAGGGCCCGCCGATACGCCTTGATCGCTTCAGCGTAGTTGCCCATCCGTAGATACACCATGCCCAGACTGTCCAGATAAGCCGCGCGGTCACCGTCGCGTTTGATGGCTTTGCGGCAATCGTGCAGCGCATCTTGCAGTGCCTGGTTGGCCAACGCGCGCGCCCAGCACCGCTCGTTGAGCGCGCCGCCCAGCGAAGCGTCGTCCTCATGTACGCGAATCCATGCGTCCAGCAAAGGCAGGGCGTTGGCCGGCTCGCCGATGGCGACATAAAGCGACGCGATGGAACGGGACTGCATCGAACCGGGTGGCGCAAGCTTTTGCGCTGCCGCGAGATCCGCCGCGGCGCCAGTTTCGTCTTGTTTCCTGTAACGCAGCCGGGCGCGCAGCAGCGATGCATCGAGATTTTTCGGATCGAGGGTCAGCGTCTTGTCCAGGTCGTCCAATGCCGCTTCCGGCTGTTTCTGGGCGAGCAGGATGCGGGCACGTATCAAGTGATCGTCCGCACTGTTCGGATCCAGTCGGATGGCCGCATCCAGATCGGAAAGCGCGTTCGCGAGTTCGCCGCGAGCCCGACGCGCCTGGCCGCGCAACGCATGATCGGCCGCGGTCTTCGGTTCGCCCGCGGCAGCGGCCGACTCATGCGCTCCGATCGACGCGTTGTCCAGCGAAAACACCCGGCCACCGTTGTACGTGAAATAAAGCTTGCGCTGGCTATTGGCGATATACATGTGATGGGCCAGCATGAAATCGACGCCCAGGATCATGTCGAACGAGCCATCACCGATATTGCCGTCCATGACCAGCATCTCGCTGTGCCGGATCGTTTCGGTGCCGACCGAGAAGGTGTCGATGGGCACGACCCATGATTGGTACGCCCTGGCGCCGACGCCGTGGACAGGGCCACCCGCCTTCACGCCCGGCCCGTGCAGATCGATGCCCAAGCGTTCGGCGGCCCGCCGGTCGAGCAGGGTGGCGACGGCACCGCTGTCCAGCAAGGCGCGGACCGTTTTGCCATCGATCGTCACGTCGACGAAACTGCGCCGGTCGTTCAAACTGACGGAGGGATGCAAGTCGGCAACGTTGTAGGTGCCGCCGCCCTTGACCCAATAAGCCAGCGCCGACTTGCGGCAGCCCTCCGGCTTGAACAGCGTCACCTTGCCCTGCGCGAGGTCGATTTCAAGATCCGCGAAATCGAGCAGATTGGCGCCCAACGATGCCCGGCCTGCGTCCGACCCGCCGACCACGAAATCGATGTTGTGCAGATCCGTATCGAGGATGCCGAGATCCTTGATCTTGGTCACTTCCGCAGCGGCGGAGCCGCCGATTCCAGCCACGCGGAACCCGAATGGCGCGGGGAAAACCTTCAATCCCAGCGCACCGGCATTGGCGTGCGACATGAAGCTGAAGAATGCGCCGGTGTCGATCGCGAAGCGCGTCACCGCGCCGTTGACCTTGACGAGCGTGGTGGGTCGTTCGCCGATCATCTCGACCGACAGCGTGCCGTATTTGGCCAGCGTGCACTTGGCTCGCACGGGACCCGCGCAGACGAGCAGTGCGCAGGCGGCCAGCCCAAGCCATCGTGACGCTCCGCGTTCCATCGAGCCCCCGCGCCGTGGGCGGCGTGCCCTGATTCAACGAGAGACCTTCAATCGGTGCCGAGCAACCCGTACGAAGGTGAAACGGACC